>SSSX01000218.1 GCA_015657735.1 Zoogloeaceae bacterium | reverse complement strand
TTCACGAAGGCTTCGGCGAAGCTGCGGCCGACGCCCATCACTTCACCGGTGGACTTCATCTCGGGCCCGAGGATGGTATCGACGCCCGGGAACTTGACGAAGGGGAAGACGGCTTCCTTCACCGAGTAATACGGCGGCACCACCTCGCCGGCGACGCCCTGCTCGTCCAGACTGCGACCGGCCATGCAGCGCGCGGCGATCTTGGCCAGCGGCAGGCTGCAGGCCTTGGAGACGAAGGGAACGGTACGCGACGCGCGGGGGTTGACCTCGAGCACATAGACGACGGCGTCGTCGCCCTGGCCCTGGATCGCGAACTGGACATTCATCAGGCCGCAGACATTGAGGGCGCGGGCCATCGCTTCGGTCTGGCGGCGCAGTTCGTCCTGCAGTTTGGCCGACAGGGTGTAGGGCGGCAGCGAACAGGCGGAGTCGCCAGAGTGCACGCCGGCCTGCTCGATGTGTTCCATGATGCCGCCGATCATCACGCGCTCGCCGTCGGACAGCGCGTCGACGTCCACTTCGGTGGCGTCGTTCAGGAAGCGGTCGAGGAGCACCGGCGAATCGTTGGAAACCTTGACCGCCTCGCGCATGTAGCGCTCGAGATCCTTCTGTTCATGGACGATTTCCATCGCCCGCCCGCCCAGCACGTAGGACGGGCGCACGACCAGCGGGTAGCCGATCTCGGCGGCCAGACGCACGGCGTCTTCGGGGGTGCGGGCGGTGCGGTTGGGCGGCTGCTTGAGGCCCAGTTCGTGGAGCAGCTTCTGGAAACGCTCGCGGTCTTCGGCCGCATCGATCATGTCCGGGCTGGTGCCGATGATGGGCACGCCGTTGGCTTCGAGGTCACGGGCACGCTTGAGCGGGGTCTGGCCGCCGAACTGGACGATGACGCCGACGGGTTTCTCGACGGCGACGATCTCGAGGATGTCCTCGAGGGTCAGCGGCTCGAAATACAGGCGATCGGAGGTGTCATAGTCGGTGGAGACGGTTTCCGGGTTGCAGTTGACCATGATGGTTTCGTAACCGTCTTCGCGCATGGCCATCGCGGCATGCACGCAGCAGTAGTCGAACTCGATGCCCTGGCCGATGCGGTTCGGACCGCCGCCGAGGACCATGATCTTCTTCTTGTCGTTCGGATTGGCCTCACATTCGTCCTCGTAGGACGAATACAGATAGGCGGTGGACGTGGCGAACTCGGCGGCACAGGTGTCGACGCGCTTGAAGACCGGACGCACACCGACGCTGTGGCGGTGCAGGCGCACCGCGGTCTCGTCGGCGCCCAGCAGGCGGGCGAGGCGACGGTCGGCGAAGCCCTTGCGCTTCAGCTCGCGCAGCTCGGCGGCGGTGATGCCCTTCAGCGAGCGGCCGGCGAGGGATTTCTCGGTGAGGACGATGTCCTCGATCTGGACCAGGAACCAGGGGTCGATGCGGGTCAGCGCATGCACCTGCTCGAGGCTCATGCCTTCGCGGAAAGCCTGACCGACGTACCAGATGCGCTGGGCGCCCGGGTCGCCGAGCTCGCGCTCGAGGTCGTCGCGATCGGCTTCGATCTCGTCGAGGCCGTAGGCGCCGGTTTCGAGGCCGCGCAGGGCTTTCTGGAAGGATTCCTGGAAGGTGCGGCCCATCGCCATGACTTCGCCGACGGACTTCATCTGGGTGGTCAGACGGTCGTTGGCGAGCGGGAACTTTTCGAAGGCGAAACGGGGAATCTTGGTGACGACGTAGTCGATCGACGGCTCGAAGGACGCCGGCGTCGCGCCGCCGGTGATGTCGTTCTTCAGTTCGTCGAGGGTGAAACCCACCGCCAGCTTGGCCGCGACCTTGGCGATCGGGAAGCCGGTGGCCTTGGAGGCCAGCGCCGACGAGCGCGACACGCGCGGGTTCATCTCGATGACGATCATGCGACCGTCCTTCGGATTGATCGCGAACTGGACGTTGGAGCCGCCGGTGTCGACGCCGATCTCGCGCAGCACCGCGATGGAGGCGTTGCGCAGGATCTGGTATTCCTTGTCGGTGAGCGTCTGGGCCGGCGCGACGGTGATCGAGTCGCCGGTGTGGACGCCCATCGGATCAAGGTTCTCGATGGAGCACACGATGATGCAGTTGTCCGCCTTGTCGCGGACGACCTCCATCTCGTATTCCTTCCAGCCGATCAGGGATTCTTCGATCAGGAGCTCGTTGGTCGGGCTGGCCTCGAGGCCGCGCTTGCAGATCTCGACGAATTCCTCGGGGTTGTAGGCGATGCCGCCGCCGGTGCCGCCGAGCGTGAAAGACGGGCGGATGATCACCGGGAAGCCGATCTCGGTCTGGACCTGATGGGCTTCGTCCATGCTGTGGGCGATGCCGGAACGCGCCGAGCCGAGACCGATCTTGGTCATCGCGTCCTTGAACTTCAGGCGGTCCTCGGCCTTGTCGATGGCCTCTTCCTTGGCACCGATCAGTTCGACGCCGTATTTGGCGAGCACGCCGTGCTTGGCGAGATCGAGGGCGCAGTTGAGTGCGGTCTGGCCACCCATGGTGGGCAGCACGGCGTCGGGACGCTCTTTTTCGATGATGCGCTCGACGACCTGCCAGGTGATCGGCTCGATGTAGGTGACGTCGGCCGTTTCCGGGTCGGTCATGATCGTGGCCGGGTTGGAGTTCACCAGCACGACCTTGTAGCCTTCTTCGCGCAGGGCCTTGCAGGCCTGGGCGCCGGAGTAGTCGAATTCACAGGCCTGGCCGATGATGATCGGGCCGGCGCCGATGATGAGGATGGTCTTGATGTCTGTACGTTTGGGCATGGTTCTTCAGCGACTGGATTGCGGATGGCCGGAAAGGTCCGGCGCGGACTGGCGCGCCGGCATGGCGATCGGCTTCAGCCCCTCGCCTCCATCAGCGAAATGAATCGGTCGAACAGGTAGGCCACGTCGTGGGGACCGGGGCTGGCTTCCGGGTGACCCTGGAAGGAGAAGGCCGGCACGTCGGTACGCGCCATGCCTTGCAGGCTGCCGTCGAACAGCGACACGTGGGTCACCCGGACGTTGGCCGGCAGCGTGGCCGCGTCGGCCGCAAAGCCGTGGTTCTGGCTGGTGATCAGCACCTGGCCGGAATCGAGATCCTTGACCGGGTGGTTGGCGCCGTGGTGGCCGAACTTCATCTTCATGGTGCGGGCGCCCGAGGCGAGTGCCAGCAGCTGGTGGCCGAGGCAGATGCCGAAGGTCGGGATACCCTTCGCCAGCACCTCGCGGATCGCCGCGACGGCGTAGTCGCAAGGCTCCGGATCGCCGGGGCCGTTGGACAGGAAGACGCCGTCCGGATTCAGCGCGAGCACCTCGGCGGCAGGCGTCTGCGCCGGCACGACGGTCAGCCGGCAACCGCGGTCGGCCAGCATGCGCAGGATGTTGCGCTTGACGCCGTAGTCGTAGGCGACCACGTGGAAACGCGGATTCGCCGCTGCGGCGTAGCCCTGCTCGAGGCTCCATTCGCCTTCGGACCAGGGGTAGGACTCGGTGGCCGACACGACCTTGGCGAGATCCAGGCCCGCCAGGCCGGGAAAGGCGCGGGCCTGGGCCAGCGCGGCCTCGACATTGAGCTCGTCGGCTGTTGCCGCGGTGACGATGCAGCCGCTCTGCGCACCCTTCTCGCGCAGGATGCGGGTCAGCTTGCGGGTGTCGATGCCGGCGATGGCGACGATGTTTTCGGCCTTCAGATAGGCGTCGAGCGACTGCTCGCTGCGCCAGTTGGAGGCCAGCAGCGGCAGGTCGCGGATCACCAGGCCGGCGGCGAAGACCTTGACGGCCTCGCAGTCCTCCCGGTTGATGCCGGTGTTGCCGATGTGCGGATAGGTGAGCGTGACGATCTGGCTGCAGTAGCTCGGATCGGTGAGGATTTCCTGGTAGCCGGACATGGAGGTGTTGAACACCACCTCGCCGACGGTCGACCCCATCGCCCCTATGCCTTTACCGTAAAACACCGTCCCGTCGGCAAGAGCAAGAATGGCGGGCGGGAAAGCTGACACGGCGAACTCCTCGAAATCTTGTGATTGGGCGACAGACATGTATAGCCTCGCTACACATGAAAAACGGGATCAGCCGCTGTGGCTATCCCGCTGGGAAACTTTCTAATTATAGCCCGAGACGGCCATGCCGGGCAAACGCCACCACACGGAATCTGACAGGACGCTGACACCTACGCTGCTTTCCGCGCCCGCCGCAGCACACCGGCCAGATTGCCGACCTCGCTCATCACGACGGGCAGTTCGCGCTTGACCGTCGGCGCGTCGCCGGCCTTGGCGGCCGATTCGAGACGCTGGGTGGCAGCCACCAGCACGGCCGCGTTGAACACCCCCGCCGACCCCTTCAGCGAATGCGCGAGGTTGCGGATCGTCTCGAAATCGCCGTCCCGGTGGGCCTGCTCGAGCATCTTGCGATTGCGATCGAGATCGTTGAAGAAAAGGCCGATCAGCTGCTGCAGCGCGACTTCGTCACCGTCGAGCAGCTCGCGGGTCGCCTCCAGGTCGGCGATCGCGCCGTCGCCGGCCACGTCCAGGCATTCGGTCTGCGACAGGTCCGTATCGTCGCCGCCGAGGCCGGCTTCGCCCATCGCCCGGTCGATCACCGCATGCAGCTCGGCCGGCTTGATCGGCTTGGCGATGTAGTCGTCCATACCCGCCGCGAGGCAGCGGTCGCGGTCGCCCTGCATCGCGTGGGCCGTCATCGCCACGATCGGGATCGAGTGCCACTGCCCGCCCGCTGCCCAGCTGCGCCGGGCTTCGCGGCTGCGGATCGCCTGGGTCGCCTCCAGCCCGCCCATCACCGGCATCTGCACGTCCATCAGGATCAGGTCGAAGCGTTCGCGGTCGAACAGCTCCAGCGCCTCCTGGCCGTTGCCGGCGACAGTGATCCGGTGCCCGACCTTCTCGAGCATCTTGACCGCCACCGTCTGATTGACCGGATTGTCCTCGACCAACAGGATTTTCAGGTTGCGCCGCTCGCGCGCGCCGGCCGGCTCATAGGTCTGGGTCTGCGTCGCATCGAAGGTCAGCATGCGCTCCTCGTCCGCCGCCTCGTCGTGCAGGGTGACCGACAGCGCATCGAGCAGATCGGCCTGCGAGAAGGGTTTGATCAGGCTGGCGCCGATCTGCAGGTTTCCGCAGCGCACCGCGTCGCCGCGCTGGGTGTTCGCGTTGAGCATCATGATCACCCGATCCAGGCACGGCCAGCCCTTGAGCAGCCTTTCGGCCAGCGCATAGCCGCCCGGCGCGGGCATCGCCGCATCCATCACCAGCCAGTCAAAGGGCGTGTTGGCCGTGAGGGCTGCGCCGAGCAGCTCCTCGATCGCCTCGCCGCTTGCCGCCTCCAGCACTTCGAGCCCCACCGAGCGCAGCTGGCGGCCGACGCAGTCGCGCAAGGCCGCATTGCGCGCGGCGACCAGCACGCGGCGGGTGCCGAAGCCGGTCGCCTCGACCGGCCCGGTCTGGCCGGCGTCGAGGCGCACCGTGAAGCGGAAGGTGCTGCCGACGCCCGGCGCGCTGTCCAGCGTAATGACGCCCCCCATCAGTTCGACGATGCGCCGGCTGATCGCCAGCCCGAGCCCCGTTCCGCCATAGCGGCGGGTGGTCGATTCATCCGCCTGCGAGAAGGCCCCGAAGACCAGATCCTGCTTGTCGGCAGGAATGCCGATGCCGGAATCGCGGACCGCGAATTCAAGCGTCAGCACGCCGGCTTCGTGCCCGCGGCACAGCACCGACAGCTCGACCTCGCCGTGCTCGGTGAACTTGATCGCGTTGCCGACCAGATTGGTCAGCACCTGGCGCAGCCGGGTCGGATCGCCGACCAGCACCGCCGGAACATCCGGGCTGACGTAGTAGAAGCACTCGAGACCTTTCTGGTAGGCCCGCAGCGCGAGGGATTTCATCATGTCGCCGAGCAGGCCGGCCAGCGAAAAGCCGACCCGTTCGAGGGTTAGGTGACCCGCTTCGATCTTCGAGAAATCGAGGACGTCGTTGATGATGCGCAGCAGCGAGTCGGCGGAACTCTTGACGGTTTGCAGGTATTCGCGCTGCTCGATGTCGAGCTGGGTGTCGAGCAGCAGTTCGGTCATGCCGATGATGCCATTCATCGGCGTGCGGATTTCGTGGCTCATGTTGGCCAGGAAATCGCTCTTCGCCCGGTTGGCCGCCTCGGCCTGTTCCTTGGCGTGGAGCAGTTCCAGCTCGCTGGCCTTGGCCAGCGTGACGTCGCGGTAGGTGCCGACCATGCGCGTCCACCGGCCGTCGGGCCCGCGGTTCGAGGCCCGGCCGCGGATCAGCATCCAGCGCCAGTAGCCGGACTTGTGGGCGACGCGGAACTGGGTTTCGAAATGATCGAACTCGCCGCGCAGATGGACGATCAGCTGGTGACGGGTGATCTCGATATCGTCGGAATGGATCAGCGGCAGCCAGTCCTGCAGACTGCCCGACTCGCCAGGCTCGGTGTAGCCGAGCAGAACCCGCCAGTTGTCGTCGAGTTCGATCTTGCCCCTGAGCAGATCCCAGTCCCACAGCCCACCGTCGGTGTTCTGCATGGCCAGGTCGAGGCGCTCGCGGGATTCACAGACCTTCCGCTCGGCCCGCTCGCGCGCCGCAACGATGTCGTCCATCACCGCGAGGAGCTGCCCGACCGACGCCCCCGAGGGATCGAAGGGCAAGTCCAGCGCACCGCCCGCCGCTTTCGCGGACAGGAAGGCGCGCAGGGCACGGCCGAGTTCGGCGTCGGACACAGCGGGGTCGGACTCAGGACGGATCACGGAGGCAGTGGAACGGGAGTGCAGTCAGAAACCCGGCGTGCCGCAACGGCCGGCACGCCAACCGGAAACTCGTTTCATAACGGCACTCCGCCCCCCGTCTTGAGCCGGAGACGGCCGACTTACTTCAGCCCGAGCACGTCCTGCATGTCGAACAGGCCCGCCTTGCGACCGGCGATGAAGCGCGCCGCGCGCAGGCTGCCCGACGCGTAGGGCATGCGGCTGCTGCTCTTGTGGGTGATCTCGATGCGCTCGCCGATGCCGGCGAACAGCACTGTGTGATCGCCAACGATATCGCCGCCGCGGATCGTCGAAAAACCGATGGTCTGGCTGTCGCGCTCGCCGGTCACCCCTTCGCGGCCATAGATCGCGCAGCCCTCCAGATCGCGGCCGAGCGCTTTGGCGACCACCTCGCCCATGCGCAGCGCGGTGCCCGACGGCGCATCGACCTTCATGCGGTGATGGGCCTCGATGACCTCCACGTCGTAACCTTCGTCGAGAATCCGCGCCGCCACCTCGAGCAGCTTGAAGACGGCATTCACGCCGATCGCCATGTTCGGCGCAAACACCACCGGGATGTGCTCCGCCGCCGCGGCGATCGCCGCCTTGCCCTCGGCCGAAAAACCGGTGGTGCCGATCACCATCCCGCAGCCGGCGGCGCGGGCCAGCTCGAGGTGATGCAGCGTACCTTCCGGCCGCGTGAAGTCGATCAGGCAATCGGCGTCGGCCAGACCGGCCGCCACGTCGGTGCTGATCGCCACCCCGCAGGGCAGGCCGACCAGCTCACCGGCATCCTTGCCGGCAAACGGGCTGCCGGGCTGTTCGAAGGCCGCCACGAGGCTGGCGTCGCCCGACTTGAGGGTGGTCTCGACGAGCATCCGGCCCATGCGTCCGGACGCACCGGCAATCGCGATACGAACTTTGTTCATGTGTTCCCCGAAATTTGAAACGAGATGGGAAGAAAACGCGGGAGACGCCCCGCGCCCGGCGTCGCCCTACTGCGCGGGCTGCGTCTCCCCGGCGCGCACATCGCCCTCGAGGCGCGCCAGCCGGCCGTCCTCGAAGATCACGGCGAGGCGCCGCTCCTGAGTCTGATCGCCCTTGCCCGGGCGGAACCGGTAAATGTAATCCCAGCGATCGGCGTGGAATACGTCGGTGAGCAGCGGGGTGCCCAGCACGAAACGTACCTGGTCGCGCGTCATGCCCGGTTTGAGCTGGGCGACCATTTCCTGGGTGACGTAATTGCCCTGCCGGACATCGACCCGGTACGGCTTGACGAAATCGCTGACGGCGGTGGCCGAACAACCGGAAAGTGCCGCGCCGGCGGCAGCCGTCAGGACCGCGGTCGGCAGAACGGAGGAAAACAGTTTGCGCATGGCGTTTCGGAGGCGGACGCGGCTGCGGCGGGAAGGCCGCATTCTCAACGAGGGGCAGAAACTATATCATACGGGATTGGCCGGTTTCCCGGCCGCCTTCTCCTGTTTTCGGGGGCTCCATGCCCAACAACTCCCAGAATCTCAAAAGTATCGGCCTGAAGGCGACCTTCCCGCGACTCAAGATCCTCGACCTCTTCCAGAAAGCCGAGAACCGCCACCTGACGGCGGAAGACGTCTACCGCCTGCTGCTCGCCGACGAGATGGATATCGGTCTGGCGACCGTCTATCGGGTGCTGACCCAGTTCGAGCAGGCCGGTCTGCTCGAACGCCATTACTTCGAATCCGGCAAGGCGGTTTTCGAGCTCAACGAAGGCCACCACCATGACCACCTGGTCTGCCTGCAATGCGGCCACGTGGAAGAGTTCTTCGACCCGGCGATCGAGGAACGGCAGAACCGCATCGCCGAGGAGCACGGCTTCGCCGTCCGCGCCCACGCGCTCTACCTGTACGCCGACTGCACGAAGACCGACTGCCCGCACCGCCACAACGTCGCCGCCGAAGCCGGTTCCGCCCGTTAAATTCCGGCGGCCCTGCCGCATCATTCCGTGGAAGCTTTCCTGACCTCGACCGCCCTCGTCGCCCTGGCTGAAATCGGCGACAAGACCCAGCTGTTGTCCTTCGTGCTGGCTGCCCGCCTGCGCAAGCCGTGGGCGATCATCGCCGGCATCTTTGTCGCGACGGTGCTCAATCACGCGCTGGCCGGCTCGGTCGGCGTGTGGATCGCCGAATTCATCCCCGCCGCCTGGCTGCCGTGGATCGTCGGCGTGGTGTTCGTCGTCTTCGGGCTGTGGACCCTCAAGCCCGACACCCTCGACGACGACGAGGCGCCGTCGGAGGTTCACCCAGCCGGCGCCTTCGTCACGACGACGATCGCCTTCTTCATCGCCGAGATGGGCGACAAGACCCAGCTGGCGACGGTCGCCCTCGCCGCCCGCTTCGACGCGCTGGCGTGGGTCGTGCTCGGCACGACGATCGGCATGATGATCGCCAACGTGCCGGCCGTGCTGCTCGGCGAGGGCCTCGCCCGCCGTCTGCCGCTCAAGCTGATCCGCTGGATCGCCGCCGGCGTCTTCGTGCTGACCGGGGTCGTGACGATGGCCGGCGCGGCCAGCTTCGCGGGCTGATCAGGCCTTCAGCCCGAGCATCTCGGCAGCGTGGCTGCGCGTCGTGCCGGTGATGTGCACGCCGCCCAGCATCCGCGCGATCTCCTCGATCCGCGCCGCGTCATCCAGCCGCGTGACCCGCGACAGCGTCTCGCCGTCGCGCGTTTCCTTGGCGATCGACCATTGCCAGTTGGCCTGCGCGGCGACCTGCGGCAGATGGGTCACGCACAGCACCTGACGGTCGCTGCCGAGCTGGCGCAGCAGGCGCCCGACGATTTCCGCCACCCGCCCACCGATGCCCACATCGACCTCGTCGAAGATCAGCGTCGGCGTCGCCGCGTTGCGGCTGGTAATGACCTGGATCGCCAGCCCGATGCGCGACAGTTCGCCCCCCGACGCCACCCGCGCCATCGGCCGCAGCGGCTGGCTGGCGTTGGCGGTGACGAGAAACTCGACGGTTTCCAGGCCGCTGGCGCAGCCGTCCGCCTCCGGCCGCAGGGCGATCTCGAAGCGGCTGCCGCCCATCGCCAGCGACTGCATCGCCTCGCTGACCGCAGCCGACAGCGCGCTAGCCACACTGTGGCGGGCCGCCGAAAGTTCGCCCGCCGCCGCCATGAAGGCGTCGCGGGCGGCGGCTTCCTCGCGGGCCAGCGCCGCCGGGTCGGACTGGCGGGTCAGCCGCTCGAGGCGACCGGCGCTGTCGGCCAGCACCTCGGGCAAGCCCTCGGGCGCGACGCGGTACTTGCGCGCCATCGCGGTGATCGCTTCGATGCGCTGATCCACTTCGGCCAGACGCGCCGGATCGAGGTCGAGACGGTCGCGGTAGCGGCGCACCGCGTGCAGCGCCTCGTCGAGCTGGATCGCCGCATTGCCGAGGAGCTCCTGCACATCGGCGAGCTGGGCGTCGTGCCGGGCCATGTCGGTGACGCGGGCGAGCAGGCGTTCGAGCCCCGACACGACCGCGTAGTCGCCGTCGGCAAGGCCGTCGAGCACCTCCGCGCTGCCTTCGATGAGGCCGGCGGCGTGCGCCAGGCGGGCCTGCTCGTGGTTCAGCCCCGCCCATTCGTCGGCGTCGAAAGCCAGTTCGCGCAGTTCGCCGACCTGCCAGCCGAGCAGTTCGCGTTCCCTTTCGGTGGACGTCGCGCCCTCCTCCGCCGCCTCCCGCGCCCGCCGCAGCGCCGACCACGCACGATGGCGGGCGGCCACCTCGGCCGCCCGGGCGGCGAGCCCGCCGTGGGCGTCCACCAGCGCCAGCTGCGCATCCCCGCGCAGCAGCGCGTGATGGGCGTGCTGGCCGTGGATGTCGGCCATCCACTCGCCGGCGCTGCGCAGCTGGGCCAGCACCACCGGCGTACCGTTGAGCCAGGCCTTGGAGCGGCCACCGCTCTCGATGACCCGGCGCAGCATCAGGCTGCCTTCGTCGGCGTCGATATCCTGCCCGGCCAGCCAGTCGCGCAGCGGACCGTCGGCGGGCAGGTCGAACTCGGCGACGATCTCGGCGCGGGCCTGACCGCTGCGCACCACACCGGCCTCGGCCTTGCCGCCGAGGGCCAGCCCGAGGGCGTCGAGGAGGATGGATTTACCGGCCCCCGTCTCGCCGGTGAGGGCACCGAAGCCGGCGGCGAACTCGAGTTCGAGCCGATCGACGATCACGAAATCGCGAATGGAAAGATGACGCAGCATGCAGGAAACGGATCGGGAAGGGTTCGGTCAGCCGTGGCGGGGCGTGGAGCTCCAGTGCAGCTTCTCGCGCAGCATCGCGAAGTAGCTGTAGCCGGGGGGATGGAGCAGGCGCACCCGGTGGGGCGAGCGGGTGATGCGCACGGTGTCGCCGGCGCGGGTGTCGAAGCGGGTCTGGCCGTCGAAGTGGACGCGGGAATCGTGGGGCGGCTGCAGCACGATTTCGATCCGGCAGCTGTCCGGCAGCGTGATCGGCCGTGCGGTGAGGGTGTGCGGACACATCGGCACCAGCGCGATGCCCTCGACGCTGGGGTGGAGGATCGGTCCGTTGGCCGACAGCGCGTAGGCGGTCGAGCCGGTCGGGGTGGACACGATCATGCCGTCGGAACGCTGGGTATAGACGAACTCGCCGTCGATGCGCAGGTCGAATTCGATCATCCGGCCCAGTTCGCCCTTGTTCACCACCACATCGTTCAGTGCGACGGTGTGGAACACCCGCTGACCATTGCGCAGCACCTCGGCGTCGAGCAGGATGCGCGCCTCTTCGGTGTAGCGGCCCTGCAGGATTTCGCCGATCTTTTCGAGCGCCACCTCGCGGGAGATGTCGGTCAGGAAGCCGAGCCGGCCCTGATTCACCCCCGCCAGCGGAACGTCGTAGGCGGCCAGCCGGCAGGCGCTGTTGAGCAGCGTGCCGTCTCCGCCGAGGACCACGGCGAGGTCGGCCCGGGTGCCGATCTCCTCGTGGCTGGCGACGCTGAAACCGGCCGTCAGTCCGGTGGAACTTGCGGTGCCCTGCTCGATCAGCACATTGAGGCCCAGGCCGCGCAGGTAATTGGCGAGGCGCAGAACCGCCTCCGCCACTTCGGGGCTCTGGTACTTGCCGATCAGCGCAATCGTCTTGAACTCACAGGTCATGGGTCGATTAAACCACATTCTGCACCACGCTCCCGCTTCTCATGACCGCCGGCCATCTCTTAGAATCCCCGCCAAGCATTCAGTCCGCCGCCATGACTCCACTTGACCAACGTTCGCAAATCCTCCTGAAAACCCTGGTGGAGCACTACATTGCCGATGGCCAGCCGGTCGGCTCGCGGGCGCTGTCGCGCTATTCGGGCCTGCAGCTGTCGCCGGCCACCGTGCGCAACGTGATGTCGGACCTCGAAGAGCTCGGCTTCATCACCAGCCCGCACACCTCGGCCGGGCGCATTCCGACCTCGCTGGGCTACCGCTTCTTCGTCGACAGCCTGCTCACCGTGCAGCCGATCGGCGTCGGGCAGCTGCAGGAAATCAAGGGTCACATCCAGCCCGGCGAACCCCAGCGGGTCATCAGCGCCGCCTCGCAACTGCTGTCCGGCCTGACCCACTTCGCCGGGGTTGTCATCTCGCCCAAGCAGGACGCTCTGACGATCCGCCAGATCGAATTCGTCAGCCTGTCCGACACGCGCATCCTGCTGATCCTCGTCACCACCGCCGGCGACGTGCAGAACCGCATCCTGTTCACCAAGCGCCCGTACACGCCGTCCGAGCTGGTCACCGCCGCCAACTACCTCAACCAGCACTTCGCCGGCCTGGCCTTCACCGAGATCCGCGCCCGGCTGCAGGACGAACTCAAGCAGCTGCGCTCCGACATGACCGAGCTGATGAGCGCCGCCGTCGAAGCGGGCAGCGAAGTCCTCGAGGAAAGCCGCAGCACCTACGTCATCTCCGGCGAGACCAACCTCCTCGACGCCGAGGATCTGTCGTCGAACATGGCCCGCCTGCGCGATCTGTTCAAGCTGTTCGAGCAGAAAACCGGGCTGATGCAGCTCCTCGACATCTCCAACCGCGCCCAGGGCGTGCAGATCTTCATCGGCGGCGAGAGCGGCCTCAGCCCGCTCGACGACTGCAGCGTCGTCACCGCCCCCTACGAGGTCGATGGCCAGCTGGTCGGCTCGGTCGGCGTCATCGGCCCCACCCGCATGGCCTACGAGCGGGTCATCCCGATCGTCGACGTCACCGCCCGCCTCCTCACCAGCGCCCTTTCCGGGCAGAACTGAAAGCCCCCCCGATGACGCGATTCTGGCCCGAGCCGGCGCACGCCCACGGCCGCGCGCCGCGCACGGGCATCCTGCTGGTCAATCTCGGCACCCCCGCCGCCCCGACCGCCGCCGCGCTGCGCCCCTATCTGCGCGAATTCCTCTCCGACCCGCGGGTCGTCGAAATCCCGCGTGCCGTCTGGTGGCCCATCCTCCACGGCATCATCCTGCGCATCCGCCCCGCCAGATCGGCAAAAAAATACGCCAGCGTATGGACACCCGAAGGCTCGCCGCTCAAGGCCCACACCGAAAAACAGGCCAAGCTGCTGGCCGGCTTCTTCGCCAACGCCGGCGAGCGCGAGCTGATGGTGAGCTGGGCGATGCGCTACGGCCAGCCGTCGATCGGCAGCCGCCTCGACGAAATGCGCACCGCCGGCTGCACGCGCATCCTCGTCGTGCCCCTCTACCCGCAGTACGCCGCCAGCACCACGGCGACGGTCATCGACGAAGTCGCGGCCCGCCTGCGCCACTGGCGCAACCTGCCGGAACTCCGCTACGTACGCAGCTTTGCCGACGACCCGGCGTACATCCAGGCCCTTGCCAACTCGGTGCACGCGCACTGGCAACTCGAAGGCCGGGCCGAACGTCTGGTGCTGAGCTTCCACGGCACCCCACGCCATTCGCTCGACCACGGCGACCCCTACTTCTGCGAATGCCAGAAAACGGCCCGGCTGCTCGGCGAAGCCCTCCGCCTGCCGCCCGGGCAACTGGTGGTCAGCTTCCAGTCGCGCTTCGGCAAAGCCGAATGGCTGCAACCGTACACCCAGCCTACCCTCGAAACGCTCGCCCGGCAGGGCGTCGGCTCGGTGGACGTGATGTGCCCGGGCTTCGTTTCCGATTGCCTCGAGACCCTGGAAGAGATCAACATGGAATGCCGTGAAGCTTTCCTGCACGCCGGCGGCAAGCGCTTCGGCTACATCCCCTGCCTCAACGAACGGCAGGACTGGATCGACGCACTGATGGCGGTGTGCCGGCGCGAAATGGGCCACTGGCTGCCCGCCGCCCGCCCCGACGCGGACGCCCTCGCCCGTCAGGCCAGCCGCGCCCGCGAACTGGGCGCCGGCAACTGAAGCGACTCAACCACGACCGGAGACGATGAAATGAAACTGATCCTGCGCTGGGTACTCAACGCCGTTGCGCTGATGCTGATCCCCGAACTGGTGGGCAACGTGAAGGTGGACAGCTACGCCGCAGCGCTGATCAGCGCGGTGCTGCTCGGTTTCGTCAATGCGATCATCCGCCCGCTGCTGGTGCTGATCACGCTGCCGATCACGATCCTGACCCTCGGACTGTTCACGCTGGTGATCAACGCGCTGATGTTCTGGACGGTGTCGGGGCTCGTGAGAGGCTTCACGGTGCCCGATTTTCCGACGGCGTTCTGGGGCGCCCTCGTCTACAGCATTCTGACCTGGATGGTCAGCCTGGCCCTGGCGGACAAGGACTGACCGGATTTCGGATTTTCTTCAGTGCTGCGTGCCGCCGGCGGTCGCCAGCGCCGCACGCCGGCGGGTCGACTTGCGGCGCACCGCTCCCGGATCGAAGGCGCCGACCAGCTTGCCGAGGGCCGATGAACGGGCGTCCATCGCCATCTGGAAGGCACCCTCCTCGCCGTATTTCTTGACCGAGAACTTGACCCGCTTGCGCCGGCCATCCGGCAGCGGCCACGACGCCACCCAGAACCAGCGCTGCTTTTCCTCGGGCAGATCGCGGGTTTCCGACGCGCAGTAGCGGCACACGCCCACCACCCCCGAGCGGTTGTTCTTCTTGACGATGTTGGAATACTCCTGCATCGACAAGGGGGGGTGCGCCGCAATGATCTCGTCCCGATAGTCCTTCGCCGCCGCAAACGAACGCTGCTTGCCGCCGAACACGCCATCGCTGAAGTGCTTGCGATAGATCACGCCCCGCCGTTGAATGGTCACCAGCCAACCATGGGTGCGGCTGGTTTCGTTATCCACCCGACTGATTCCGTAAGTGCTGCCTCGGCTCACAGGCCACCTCCTCAAGATTCCGCGACGACATCGCGACTCAGAAGGGGATTTCGGCCCAGGCCGGCAGAACTTTAGTTGCCCGCCGTACAAAACGGCGGCACCGGAAAACACCCGGCCCGCCGCACCTCACTCCAGCGTGAAGCCGATGTCGATCGTCACCTGCCAGTGGGCGACCTTGCCGTCCACGACGTGTCCGCGGGTTTCCTTGACGCTGAACCACTGGATGTTATGCACGGTTTCGTGGGCCTTGGCGATGGCCCCGCCGACGGCATCCTCGATGCTCACCGGCGACGAGCCGGTCAGCTCAATATGCTTGTAAACGTGATTGCTCATGGCTTTTCCCCAATCGGCTGTGTGCACTGTCAAGGTGGCGGAAGTCACAACTCGAACTGCAATCGCAGTATAGGTAGCAGGATGGCGATTTGACAGCCGCCCCCGGCATGGCAACGAATCGCCCGTCGTGGTGTCAACCAGACACCGGCCAGGCAAACCACGGAGGAGAACAACATGAACCCGATCGGATTGCAGGAACTCAAGGTTGTCGCGCTTGCGGTCGACGACATCGCAAGGGCCGAACATTTCTATGGGCACACGCTCGGGCTGGCACCTGCCATCGAGGCCGGCGTGCCAGTCGGTTTCGCACTCGGCAGTCTCGTCGTCATGCTGAAGGTGAGCGGTGACGAGTGGCCCGCGCGCCCCGCGGCCGATCTCAATCCCCGCCTCACTTTCGTCGTCGGCAACGCTCACGAAACGGAACGGCTTCTCGCCGCCCGCGGCGTCAGAATCAGCGACAGCGTACAGCCCTACGATGGCGGGAAGTTCCACGTCGG
>SSSX01000217.1 GCA_015657735.1 Zoogloeaceae bacterium | reverse complement strand
TGCACTTCCACGTCGAGCGGGCGCAGCAACTCCAGGGCCCTGATGCCGTACTGGAAGCCGCTGGCACCGCTGATGCCGACGATGAGGCGGGGAGTCTTCATGATCGCGTTTCCGGGTTCTTCGGTCTTTCGGGCTGGCGCGCCATGCTGCCATTTCTCGCCGGCCTTGCCTATGGCTGCGGCGCCGGAAGCGGCCTGACGGTATAATTGCCGGCTTCCCGTTTTCACCCTTCGGAACCTGCCGTGCACAAGAAAATCCTGATCCTCGATTTCGGCTCCCAGGTCACCCAGCTCATCGCCCGCCGCGTGCGCGAACAGCAGGTGTACTGCGAAATCCATCCCTTCGACGTCTCCGACGACTTCGTCCGCACTTTCGCGCCCGAGGGGATCATCCTGTCCGGCGGGCCGAACTCGGTCTATGCGGCGGAGGAGTGGAAGGCGCCGCAGGCCGTCTTCGAGATCGGCGTGCCGGTGCTCGGCATCTGCTACGGCATGCAGACGATGGCGGCCCAACTCGGCGGCAAGGTCGAAAGCTCGGGCAAGCGGGAGTTCGGCTACGCCGAGATCCGCGCCCGCGGCCATTCCGAACTTTTCCGCGGCATCCAGGACCGGACCAACGACGAAGGCCACGGCCTGCTCGACGTGTGGATGAGCCACGGCGACAAGGTCACCGAACTGCCGCCGGGCTTCAAGGTCATCGCCTCGAATGAATCGACCCCGCTGGCCGCGATGGCCGACGAGACCCGCAGGTTCTACGCCGTGCAGTTCCATCCCGAGGTGACCCACACCCTCAAGGGCAAGGAGATGATCGCCCGCTTCGTCCACGAGATCTGCGGCTGCCAGCACGACTGGAACATGCCCGACTACGTGAACGAGGCCATCGCCAAGGTGCGCGCCCAGGTCGGCAGCGACGAGGTGATCCTCGGCCTGTCGGGTGGCGTCGATTCGTCGGTGGTCGCGGCGCTGCTGCACAGGGCCATCGGCGACCAGCTGACCTGCGTGTTCGTCGACAACGGCCTCCTTCGCCTCAACGAGGGCGAGATGGTCATGCAGATGTTCGCCCGCAACCTCGGCGTGAAGGTCATCCACGTGGATGCCACCGACCAGTTCATGGGCCACCTGACCGGCGTCTCCGACCCCGAAGCCAAGCGCAAGATCATCGGCCGCGAGTTCGTCGAAGTCTTCCAGGCCGAAGCGGCCAAGCTGCCCAGCGCCAAGTGGCTGGCGCAGGGCACCATCTACCCGGACGTGATCGAGTCGGCCGGCGCCAAGACCGGCAAGGCTCACGCCATCAAGAGCCACCACAACGTCGGCGGCCTTCCGGAAACCCTCAATCTCCAGCTGCTCGAGCCGCTGCGCGAACTCTTCAAGGACGAGGTCCGCGAACTGGGCATCGCGCTCGGCCTGCCCCACGAGATGGTCTACCGCCACCCCTTCCCGGGGCCCGGCCTCGGCGTGCGCATCCTCGGCGAGGTGAAGAAGGAATTCGCCGACCTGCTGCGTCGGGCCGACGCCATCTTCATCGACGAACTGCGCGCCGCCGACTGGTACGACAAGACCAGCCAGGCGTTCGCGGTCTTCCTGCCGGTGAAGAGCGTCGGCGTGATGGGCGACGGCCGCACCTACGAATATGTGGTCGCCCTGCGCGCCGTGCAAACCCAGGACTTCATGACCGCCCACTGGGCCGAACTCCCGCACGCCCTGCTCGGCAAGGTGAGCAACCGCATCATCAACGAAGTCCGCGGCATCAACCGGGTGGTGTACGACATCTCTGGCAAACCGCCGGCGACCATCGAGTGGGAATGATTCGGTAGCGTTTCACAGGGTCCCACAACGACCCGCCAACCCAAAGAGGCCCTTGATTTTCAAGGGCCTTTGTGTTTTTGTCGTCCCATGACGTGCATACAAATCCCACACTTTTCAACGGTAAAAATGACGGTATAGTTTGGGGTGTGCTGATCAGTTATCCGTTTACCGTCTTGATGCGCTGACGGTAAACGCGAACCCCGTGGAGGACAAGGTGATGGCCCTGAGCGACATGAAGCTGAAAAACCTAAAGCCCCAGGAAAAGGCTTACAAGATTCCAGACCGTGACGGCATGTACGTAGTGGTTTCGCCAAAGGGCACCGTGACTTTCCGCTACGACTACCGCTTGGCGGGCCGGCGAGAAACTCTTAGCTTGGGCCAGTTCGACGAGTTCCAAGCTAGCCAGCCCAAGCGTGACCCTGAGACCATCAAGTACGGCGATCCCTTGTCTCTGGCGGATGCGCGCGAGCTTCTCGCGCGGGCGAAGAATGCCGTCAGCCGCGGGGAGTCGCCGGCGCGAGACAAGGCTGACGGTAAACGGGAATTGCGGGAATCGGGCACCTTCAATGCGTTTGCCGAAATTTGGCTGCGCGACGCTGGCTTGGCCGACAGTACAGTAGCGATGCGCAAAAGCATTCTCGACCGTGACGTACTGCCCAAGTTAGGCAAACGCAAGCTCGAAGAAATCACGTCCAGCCAGGTGTTCGAATTGTGCGAGAAGATCAAGGAGCGGGGAGCGCCGG
>SSSX01000216.1 GCA_015657735.1 Zoogloeaceae bacterium | reverse complement strand
CTGCGCCTCGCCGCCGCCGACCGCAACCTCGCCGCAACCGGCGCCGACCTCGACAACACCATCCGCCTCGCCCGCATCGAACTCGCCGGCGCCTGGCTCGACCTGCGTGCCGCCCGCGACATCCGCCGCATCGCCGACGAAAACGCGGCCCTCGCCCGCCGCGCCGCCGACGCCGCCGAAACCCGCGGCAAGGCCGGCGATCTGGCCGGCGTCGACGTCGCCCGCTTCGCCGCCGACGCCGCCCGCGTCACCAACGACGCAGTGCAGGCCGGGCTCGCCGAGTCCCGCGCGCGCATCGCGCTGGCCCAGCTGCTCGGCAACCGCGTCCCCGCCGAACGGCTCGAAACCACCGACGACTGGCCCGCCGCCGACCTCACCGCCGGCTCCGTCCCGGCCGGCGCGGCCGACCCCGCCGAACGCGCCGACCTCCTCGCCGCCCGCCAGCGCGTCGCCCAGGCCGGCGCGCTGCGCGAGCTGGCCCGCGCCCAGCGCACCCGCGACGTCTCGGTCGGCGTCCAGTACGAGCACTACCCGCCCGACGGCCGCAACACCTACGGCGTCAGCATCTCGCTGCCGCTCTTCCTCGGCTACGACTACCGCGGCGACATCGCCCGCAGCGAAGCCGACTACACCGCCGCCGAGCAGCAGCTCGGCGCCACCCGCAGCGCCATCGCCAGCGAGCAGAGCCGCCTGCGCGCCGAGCACGCCGCCAACCTGTCGCGCTATCAGCGTCTGCGCGACATCGCGCTGCCGGCCGCCGAGCGCGCCGGCCGCGGCGCCGACATCGCCATCCAGAAGGGCGGCATGAGTCTCACCGACTACCTCGACACCCAGCGCAGCCTGCGCGCCGCGCGCATCGAAACCATCCAGGCCCGCGCCGACCTTTCGCGCGCCGCGCTCATGCTGCGCCTGGCCGGAGACACCCCGCAATGAAACGCAAACCCATCGTCAGCATCCTGTTCGTCGCCGCCGTCGCCGCCACCGCCTGGTATCTGCGGCCCAGCAGCACGGCCGAGCAACCTACCGAAACCGTCATCCAGAAGCCGTCCGCCGAACCCGGCGTGCTGCGCTTCCCCACCGCCGCCCCGCAACTCGCCCAGCTCAAGGTGGACCGCGCCGAACTGGCTCCGGTGCCGATGGACGAACCGCTGGCGGCCCG
>SSSX01000215.1 GCA_015657735.1 Zoogloeaceae bacterium | reverse complement strand
GGAAGTCGCCCGCGTGGCCGGCGGCATCAGCGGCGCCACCGACATCCGCGTCGAACGCGTGAGCGGCCAGCAATACCTGTCGATCGAGATCGACCGGGTCGCCATCGCCCGCCACGGCCTCAACGTGTCGGACGTCAACGATGTGATCGAGGCGGCCATCGGCGGCAAGCAGGCCACCGAGGTGTACGAAGGCGAGCGGCGCTTCGCGTCGGTGGTACGGCTGCCCGAAAACTTCCGCGACAAGGTCGAGAAGATCGGCAGCGTGCTGGTCAGCGCGCCGGGCGGGGTCCAGGTGGCGCTCGAGAACCTGGCGGCGATCCGCGTCGTCGACGGCCCGGCGCAGATCTCGCGGGAGCTCGCCAAGCGCCGCGTGGTGGTGGCGATCAACGTCAAGGATCGCGATCTGGGCGGCTTCGTCGCCGAACTGCAGAAGGCGGTGGATGCCAAGGTCGAGCTGAAGGAGGGCTACTACCTGGAATGGGGCGGCCAGTTCCAGAACCTGGAACGGGCGATGGGCCACCTGACGATCATCATCCCGGTGACGGTCGGGGCGATCTTCTTCCTGCTGTTCCTGCTGTTCGGCTCGCTGAAGCTGGCCAGCCTGATCATTCTGGTGCTGCCCTTCGCCAGCGTCGGCGGCGTGATCGGCCTGCTCGTCACCGGCGAATACCTGTCGGTGCCGGCTTCGGTGGGTTTCATCGCGCTGTGGGGCATCGCGGTGCTCAACGGGGTGGTGCTGGTGAGCTACATCCGCAGCCTGCGCGGCGAGGGCACGCCGGTCGGCGAGGCGGTGGTGAAGGGCGCGACGCTGCGCTTCCGCCCGGTGATGATGACCGCCACCGTCGCGCTGCTGGCGCTGGTGCCCTTCCTGTTCGCCACCGGGCCGGGGTCGGAGGTGCAGCGTCCGCTGGCCATCGTCGTCATCGGCGGCCTGATCACGTCGACGCTGCTGACCCTGGTGGTGCTGCCGACGCTGTACCACTGGTTCGACGACACGCCGTATGAAGCATGAGGAAAAGGGAACGTCCATGAAGGAGATTCGCGCCGTCATCCGCCCGCAGAAACTGCCCCGCCTGCGCGAGGTGCTGCGGGCCCTGCCCGGCTTTCCGGGCATGACGATCAGCAAGGCGGTGGGCTGCGGCGCCACCGGGCGTCACGCGCCGTCGAACATCCGCGAGGAGCTGACCGATTTCACCGACAAGCTGCGCATCGAGATCGTCGCCCCGGACGACATGGCCGACGCGCTGGTCGACTGCATCGTGCAGGTGGCGTCCACCGGCCAGACCGGCGACGGCCTGGTGTGGGTGGTCGATGTGCCGCGGGCGGTGTTCATCCGCAAGACGGTCGGCCGCGCCGCCGACGGCGCCGCCGGCGAGGGATGACCGGTCCGCGCGCGGCGGCTCAGAGTTCGACCGCCAGCGACAGCCAGCCCATCGGCGAGACCGGATTGACCGGCCTGCCGAGGTGGGCGGGCAGGCATTGTTCCGAGCGGTCGGTGATCTCCTGGTGGCGGTCGCCGAGGTTGATGCCGTTGAGCGCCACCTCGGCCTTGCGCTCGCCGAGGCGGAAGGCATGGGCGACGCGCAGGTCGAGGGTCGTGTAGGCGCGGGCGGTGTAGTCGCAGCCGGGCACGTAGCCGTAGCCGCCGGCCAGCGGACCCATGCGCAGCACGCTCGCCGTGCTGGTCCACCCGCGGCCGTAGTCCTGCAGCCAGGTGAGGCTGGCGGAATACGGCGCGGTGCGCTTGGCGACGGC
>SSSX01000214.1 GCA_015657735.1 Zoogloeaceae bacterium | reverse complement strand
GCCCCAGCGCATCTGCTCGCCGGTGATGGACTTGCCCTTGCCGAATTTCTCCTGCGCCTTGCGGATCGCCTCGACGGTGATAATGCCGTGCACCACACCGCGGTTGTAATACACCGACCCGATGCGGGTCTTGTCTTCCATGTTGCCCTTGTCCTTGCCGTACACGAACTTCTTGATATCGGCGACGACCGGATAGTTGGCGCCGGCGACGTTGAAGCCGGCGGCGATGAAGCCCTTGGCTGCCGGGCCGGCCGGAACGGTGTCTTCCTCGGCGCCGGACCACCACACGCCGATCAGCTTCTCGCGCGGGAAGCCAGTCTTGGCGGCGGCCTTGATGGCGGTCGGGTTCATCACGCCCCAGCCCCACACGATCACGTAATCGGGCTTGGCCTGACGGATCTGCAGCCATTGCGACTGCTGCTCGTTGCCCGGGTGGGCGACGGCGATCTTGATGACTTCGAAGCCGTGTTTGGCGGCCAGCTTGTCCATGATCGCGTGGGATTCCTTGCCGTAGGCGGAGTCGTGATAGAGCAAGCCGATCTTCTTGCCCTTCAGCTTGTCCATGCCGCCTTCCTTGCTGCCGATGTAATTCACGATCGCCGAGGCCTGCGACCAGTAGGTCGTGATCATCGGGAAAACCCACGGGAAGACGCGGCCGTCGGCGGCGTCGGTGCGGCCATAGCCGATGGTCACCATCGGAATCTTGTCCTGCGTGACCTTCTCGAGCACCGAATAGGTGATGCCGGTCGACACCGGCTGGAACACCGTGTTGCCGGTGGCGCCCTTCTTCTTCATGCGCTCGTAGCATTCGACGCCGCGGGCGTTGTTGTATTCGGTCTCGCACTCTTCCCAGCTCAGCTTGACGCCGTTGATGCCGCCGTCGCGCTCGTTGATCATCTGCATGTAGTCGATCCATCCGCCGAAGAGCCCCGAGCCGCCTGCCGCATAGGGGCCGACGCGATAACTCGGCAAGCCGATGAACTGTTCGTCGGCACTCGCCACGGCGCTGCCCAGCAGGCCGGCGATTGCGGCACCCAGCAGAACGGTGTGCTTCAGTTTCATGTTGTGTCTCCTTGTATTGGTATGGGTGCTACGACGGCGCAGGATATCGGGGTTCGGGCGATCAGTGCGGGAAAGGCCACAGGCGCAGCTTTTCCTTGGCGATCTGCCACAGGCGGGCGAGGCCGTGCGGTTCGACGATCAGGAAGAAGATGATCAGCCCGCCGAAGACGATCAGCTGGAAGTTGGACACGAAGCTTGAGCCCAGCGCATCGCCGAAGATCGCCGGCACCACGTTGTCGAGGAAGATCGGCAGCAGCACGATGAAGGCCGCGCCGAGGAAGGAACCCATGATCGAGCCAACCCCGCCGATGATGATCATGAACAGGATCTTGAACGACAGATCGAGGTTGAAGCCTTCCGGTTCGACCGTGCCGATGTAGGTGTAGGCATACAGCGCGCCGGCCACACCGCAGTAGAAGGAGCTCACCGCAAACGCCAGCAGCTTGGTGCGCATCAGGCGGAAGCCGATGACCTGCGCCGCCACGTCCATGTCGCGCACCGCCATCCAGGCGCGTCCGGTCGACGAGCGGACCATGTTCTTGGCCAGCAGGGCCATGAAGACGACGATCAGGAAGGTCAGCACGTATTTGGATTCGGGCGTGCTGAAGGTGTAGCCGAGAATGGTCACGTCCTGGGCGGTGACGACGCCCGACGACGAGTTGTTGGAGAACCACGGAAACTTCACCAGCGCCCACACGATGAAGAACTGCGCCGCGAGTGTCGCCACCGCCAGGTAAAACCCTTTGATGCGCAGGCTCGGCAGGCCGAACACGATGCCCACCGCGGCGGCCATCAGGCCGGCCAGCACCAGCGCCACCAGAAACGGCATGCCGTCGATGCGCAGGATGAAGTTGTAGGCCGCAAACGCCCCCACCGCCATGAAAGCCGCCGAGCCGAGCGACAGTTGCCCGGCATAGCCGGTGAGAATGTTGAGACCGAGCGCCGCCAGCGAAAAGATCAGCACCGGAATCAGGATCGCCTTCAGCCAGTATTGATTGGCGATCAGCGGCACGCCGATGCCGAACACCAGCATCAGCAGCCAGAAGCCGATACGGTCCTGGCGGATCGGAAAGATGCGCGCATCTTCGGCATAACTGGCCTTGAACTGGCCGGCTTCACGGTAAAGCATTATGTGTGGCTCCTGTCGGCGCGGAATGAATCCGCACGCCCAAGGGGTTTCGTCATGTCCATGCCGGCGTATCGACGGCACGAACCCGTTTTCACAATGATCCGGGCCACGCGAAGCAGTGTGCGGCGGCCCTTTGCGATGCGCCGCGCGTCCGATCCGACACGCGGCGCGAAATACGCATCGCGCGTCACGACAATTCGATCCTGCGTGCCGCCGATTCGATTTTCAGCATCGACGATCCGATTTACAGCGCGAAAATCGTCTGCGCTGCGCTGACAATCGAATAAATTGCCGTGCGCATTCGATTCGCGCAGCAAATCATTCGATTCGCCGCCGTGCCGATGCGACGGGCGCGGCGAAAGTAGGATGGGCCGTCGTGCCAATCGGATCATCGTCACACCCGATCGATGTGCTTTTCGCCGAAAAGCCCTTCCGGCCGCACCAGAAGGAAGGCGAGCGCCAGCATGTAGGGGAACCATCCTTCGATGCCGCCGCCGACGAAGGGCCCGACGTACACTTCGGCGAGTTTTTCCGATGCGCCGATGATCAGTCCGCCGACGATGGCGCCGGGAACCGAGGTGAAGCCGCCGAGGATCAATACCGGCAGCGCCTTGAGGGCGGTGAAGGTGAGCGCGAACTGCACGCCGTTGCGGGCGCCCCAGATCATGCCGGCGACGAG
>SSSX01000213.1 GCA_015657735.1 Zoogloeaceae bacterium | reverse complement strand
GTCGGTGCCGGGCATCAGGATAGTTGCACGCAGTCTCGAGATTTGCTTTTCGAGATGAGGTCCGTTTCATTCCACGGAACGTTTTTCGGGGCTGGCGTCGGCCGCGGCGGCGATCGCGGCGGCGGTTTCCTGCATGTCGGCGAGGTGGGCGCGGACGATCTGCGCCTTCAGCTTGTACTTGCGCGGCCACACCAGATTCATGATCGCCAGCAGCTTGCCGTCGTGGCGGACCGGGACCGCGATGGCGTCGATGCGGTCGTCGTAGAGCTGCATTTCCTTCTCTTCGGTGCCGCCGAACAGCGGGTCGCGGGAGGCGTAGCCGAGGCGGCGGGCTTCGTCGAGGATCGCCGGCAGCTCGCCGCCGGCCAGCACCTGGCGGGCGCGCGCCAGCGTGGGCGGATGGGCCGCCGCGTCGGCGAGCACGGCGTCCCGCTCGGCGTCGGTGCAAAAGGCCAGGAAGGCGCGGCCCGGCGCCGACAGGAACATTTCGACGCGAAAGCCGATGGGATAGGTGGTGACGCCGAGGTTGCTCTGGCGGCGCGAGGTTTCGACGAGTTCCATCCGGAGGTTGCGAAAGACCAGCACGTCGGACGGCCAGATCACCTTGCGGCGCAGGCTTTCGAGGAAGGGCGCGGCGATCTCGCCGATGCGCAGCAACTCGTCGTCGAGGCCGGGCCGGAAGATCAGCGACACGCGGCGGCGGTAACGCCCGTCGGCGATGGCGCGCCACGCGAAACCGCCCTGTTCGAGGGTGTCGAGAATGCGCAGCAGGCTGGCCTTGGGCACGCCGGTGGCGCGGTGGAGTTCGGCCAGCGATTGGCCACGGCGTTCCTCGAGGCTGCGCAGTACCTCGAGGCCGCGGGCGAGGGCGTCGATGGTTTTCATGGGAGCGGGCGGACGTCGGCGAAGTCGGCGGGTGTGCCGGATGATGCCATCAAAACGCCGCCACGCGGCCGGCCCGCCGGTTTAGTGCAGATCGTCCTTGTCGGGCGGAACCGGCAGCACCGGAATGCCTTCGTCGATCAGCTCGCGCAGGTCGTCGTTGTTGGCCTTGCCGCGGATCGCCCGCTCCTCGGCGTCGCCGTAGTGGATGCGGCGGGCTTCCTCGGGAAAGCGCTCGCCGACGTCCTCCGACTGGCTGGC
>SSSX01000212.1 GCA_015657735.1 Zoogloeaceae bacterium | reverse complement strand
GGATCGCCCGGCATCCCTTGGCAGATTTCCGATGACCGCCAGCCGGCCTCTCAAACCTGTCGAGCGCCGCGGGAAAGCGCTCCGTCAGTGGTATTTGCCGCCGATTCTCGCAACCCCCAGCGCGGTCGCCGCCCGGGCGACGCGTGCCTTTCAGAACGAATCGAACAGCTTCCCCTGCCCCACGTTGATGCCTTCACCGGCCTTGATCCCGTCGATGGCCGGCAGCAGGGCGTTGTTGGCCTGCGTGATGGGCTCGACGCGGGAGCTGTAGTCGGTCTGGCCGAGCATCGACTGGAGGCCACGCACCGGGCTGGCCAGCGTGGCGTTCACCCGCTCCATCGCGCGGGGATCGTAGTGAGGATCAAGGGTGAGCGTGTAATAGTTGCGCAGCCCGAGGGACAGCGGAAAGATCACCCCGGCCTTGAACTTGAGCGCGACGCTGTCGACACAATCCTCCAGCTTGGCCTTGTCGCCAAAGGCGCTGGCGCTCAGGGTCAGCATGTTGCCCTCGATGGGAAACTCGATGCCGAAGGCCTGCTGGCCGAGCGAAAGCGGATTGACGCCTTCGAGGAGGCTCTTCTTGCGGAACCAGCGCACCTTCACCTTCATCTCGCCGCGGGTGGCGACCGCCGACGAGCGGGCCATGTCGTTGTAGGCGTCCATGAAGCGCTTAGCCATCTTGTCGTAATCGGAATTGCCCACACAGCCTTCGTCGCAGGGCAGCAGGGTGAGGCGCGGCATGGTCACCAGCACGGCCTCGCTGCGGGCAAGCCGGCGGTTCAGCGTGGCAGCCTTCTCGTCCGTCAGGGTGTCGTTGAGTACGTCGGCGTCGATCATCTCGGGCAGGTTGAGGTTGGGCCGGAAATGGGCGACGCGCCACGGGGTGGCGGCCATCGACCGATGCACGCCGGGGTGCTGCGAACTGACGATCCGCTGGGCATCCAGCGGCGCGCCGGCCGGGACTTCGTGGCCAAAGGCGTTCCGCCGGGCATCCTCGGGAACCGGGTTTCGCTTGGAAACGTTGGTGGCGCAGCCGGCCAGCGCGGCCGACATCATCATCAGGCAGGCAATCTTCTTCATGCTTCTCAGGTTCTCGGGTTTGGGTCTTGGTCGGGCTTCGGGCGCGGGGGTAGATCAGAACGAATCGCCCACGGGATCGCGTCGCCGGATCAGGAAGTGGCTCACGACGCGCAGCCGCCAGACGACCGGCAGGGAATCCGGTCGTGTCCAGGCAGGTCGATGTGCTCGACGAGTTTTATCAGCGTGTCGGTAGTCCAGCCCATTGCCGCGCCTTCCGGAAAGGTTCATCGATCCCGCAGCAAAAGGGACCGATCGGAAGGAGGGGGACGGGCAGACGTGGCCCTGGAATCATGGCCGCGATGACTGGCAACCTGGCGGCCTTTCCGCTAGCGGTGAAGGCCCATGGCTTTGCGTCCCGTCGTTTCCGAGCGGTTTGCCTTTTGACGGACGAATGATAGCAGCGACGCCCCACCGGCGTCTCGCCCGCCAGTCAGGCAGGTCGGGTTAGCGCAGCGTAACCCGACACCTCGCATGCATTATCGACATGCCATCGTTCCCGGCGGCACCTTCTTCTTCACCCTTGTGACGAAACGCCGCCGGCCAATCCTGGCGTCGGCTGAAGCCGTCGATGTTCTGCGCGATGCCTTCCGATCCGTCCGCCAATCGCGCCCGTTTAAAATCGACGCCATCGTCGTCATGCCCGATCTAAAATCGACGCCATCGTCGTCATGCCCGATCATCTCCACTGCATCTGGACCTTGCCGCCCGACGATGCCGACTTCTCGACCCGCAGGCGTCTGGGCAAGACCCGATTTACCCAACATTGCCCCGACGCACTCCGGCACACACCCGACGCAGCGCGACGGAAGAACGGCGAACAAGCCATCTGGCAACATCGATATTGGGAACATCGGATACGCGACCAAACCGACTTTGCCCGCCATGTGGATTACATCCATTACAACCCCGTCAAACATGGCCTGTCCCGATCACCCGTCGAGTGGCCTTACTCCAGCTTCGGCCACCATGTGAAAGCCGGGGTCTATGCGCAGGATTGGGGAAGTGATTTAATATGTTTTTAGGATATCGGACATGAGCAGGGCCGATCATGAGATGTCGGGTTACGCTGCGCTAACCCGACCTACGTAAATTTACTTGCCTGTCTCCGGAACAATGGGGCCGCCCGTTAACCTGTTATGCGTAGCCACGATGACCCACCCGATTGCGACGACAACCTCCAATTCCATATCAATCCCTGTTGAACAAATGGGACCGCCGGGAATTGTTACTCACCTGCATGTGGTTCCGGAGTTTGAGAACGATAGGCAAAGTAACGAAAAACGCCTTAAAGACCTTACCCCGAGGATCTTTCGCGTCACGGCACGCCTCGCGAAGAACAATGAAGTCCAGCCAAGCATCAATTTCAGCTTTGATGAAGGTTCAGGCGATTCGCTATTTTCCACGCCGGATGATGTCGCTTATTTTCAAGTTGAGACCGTTGGCGGAAAATTCTTCTTCTACCCAAACAGCGAGAGACGTCTTTCGACCGTGCGGCTGGACTGCACCGCTCGATCTGGTGAAGAAGCTAGGCGGTTTTTTCACAGAATTGTTGGGCCAGCGTTAGATCATTTAGCATACGTGGCGAATACTCCGCTGCATATTGTCCAGGTTTCCGTTTTCGATGAATTACATCAGATTTCTTCCACAGAAATACTTTGCCCGTATCCGATAGTCGCGTTGAACCAAGGGCTAGGGAAAGTGCCGGCTTTGCTGGCACCGGTTTACGCGATGTATCGAGAAGCCGTCAATGCCACCAGTCCGTTCTACAAGTTCTTTTGCTTCTACAAAATATTAGAAGGGTTACTGAAATCGCTCCCTGGAAAACTCCACAGCGAGGCAAGAGCTAAAGGGGTCGCTCTCCCACCTCTGCAGGCCAAGGTTCCTCACTATGCAGATATTCCTAGTGACCAAGAATCGTACGTCGGCAAGTCGATCACCCGATTCTTTGATGAGTTTCTCACCAATAAATTCAGAAACTCGATGGCCCATTTTATTTCTGATGAAGGGGCAGTGCTGAACGTAAATGAGATGGAAGAAATGGAGCGCTACTCAGCAGTTGTGCAGATTGCTGATCTTTGCTGTAGAGAAGTCATTTCTCACTTCGAGGTATGTATTGAATCTCTTGAGCAACGTCACACATGACCCTGCGCGAAGGCCAGTTAGGTCCACGTTCCTAACCGTCAGCTTCCCGAAGTTGGCTACATTCGCTTCGGGTCGGGTGCGCCCCTCGAAAGCTGCAATTTGAATGGCGGCCTCGGCCGGCAGCCTGTCGTTGCGAACGGACCCTGTACTTTGTTTCCTGCCGCTGGGGCGATAAGAGCTTAAACGTCGGCAATAGCTCAAACCGTCTCAGCCCCGCCATGCAAAAAAAGCAAAGGGCGCGCCCCAACCGGAGCGCGCCCTTGTTGTTTCGGCCAGACTGCAGCCGGCGAGGCTTACTTCACTGCCTGCCTGCACGCTGTCGTCCCACTTCTCGTGCTTTTCCAGCCCCATGAGATTGCCACTGTCGCCGCGATGCCCGACAGGCCTGCAGCGCCGGATGCGGCCCCTCCCCGTGAATCGGTGATGGGCCGCGATCGGCGTTCAGCGTGCCTTTAGCGCCGCGATCAGCAAGTCGGCCACTGCGCCGCCCGAGGCAGGGTTCTGGCCGGTGATGATCCGGCTGTCCTCGACCGCGAATGACGCCCACGGTGCATCCGCCTGAACGAAGTTGGCGCCGCGCTTGCGCAATTCGTCTTCAGGCAGATAGGGCACATAGGCTTCGAGTTCGGCCTGACGCTCTTCTTCGTTGGTGAAGCCGGTGATTTTCCGGCCTTGGATGAGCAGGGAGCCGTCCGACAGGGTGATGTTCAGGAGCGCCACCACGCCGTGACAGACCGACGACACATAGCCGCCGGATTCATAGATGGCGCGGCTCAAGGCCTGAAACTCCCGGTTGTCCGGGAAATCCCACAGCACGCCATGCCCGCCCACAAAGTAGATGGCGGCATAGTCGGCCGGATTGACCTGGGCGGGCTTGAGCGTGGTGCCCAGCCGGTTCATGAATTCACGGTTCTGATACCACTCCCAATCGATGGGTTCCGCCAGGGCCAGGCTGTGCGGATCAATCGGGGTGTAGCCGCCGTTGGGGGTGACGTAATCGACCTCGAAACCCGCCTTCTGCACACGCTCGACAAAATGCACGGCTTCGCCGAGCCAGATGCCGGTGGCCCGGTTGAGGGTCGGATACTTTTCGGTGGTGGTCATGACGACGAGGATTTTCCTGGACATTCGATTCACCCTTTTGAAAGATGCGACTGATGTCGCGGTGTGTGCATTACACCGCATCGGCGAAGTCGATTGAATGCCTGAATGTGGATTTGGCGTGCCTGATCCTCTTCATCCACATATTCAAGCGCATCTCCGGCGCGGCGCGGTGCTATCGTTGAAACGTCCCGACCCACATCCCCGGCCCGCCTCCCCGACCATGACGACCCTCGACGCGATCGCCCGCGAACTGCTGACCCTGATCGGGCAGCCCGGATATTTTCCGACCGATGTTGCCGGGGTCACGCTGATGCGCGCCGACCAGTCCCTGCCGGCGGCCCCGGTGCTGCAGGAACCGACGATGGTTGTGCTCGGGCAAGGGATGAAGCGCGGCTATCTCGGCGACGAGGTGATGCGCTATCGACCCGGGCAATGCCTGCTGGTCGCCGTTCCGATGCATTTCAATTGCGACACGGTGGTTGAGGATGGCCACCCGATGCTGGCGGTCAGCGTCACTGTGGATATGGACATCGTCCGCGAGCTGCTGTCGAAGATGAAACCACCCGGCCCGGGCGGGAGCGAGGTTTCCGGCCGGGGGATGGTGGTGACCGACCTCGACGAGTCGGCGGTCGACACGCTTCTCCGCTTGCTCAAGGTGCTGGCAGCGCCCGAAGACGCAAAAATACTTGGCCAGCAACTGGTCCGCGAGTTGCACTACCGCATTCTCAAGAGTCCGGGCGGTGAAATCCTGCGCGCGATCGTTGCCTGGCACGGCCGCTCGGGGGCCATTTACCGGGCCTGCGAGCGCATCCGGCTCGATTACGCGAAAGACCTCGATGTCGGCACGCTGGCCAGCGAAGCAGCGATGAGCACTTCGGCTTTTCACCATGCGTTCAAGCTTGTCACCGGCGCCTCGCCGATCCAGTACATCAAGGCGACCCGGCTGCAGCGCGCGCATGAACTGATCAAGCTGGGCCGGCTCGGCGTGGCGCCTGCCGCCTATCAGGT
>SSSX01000027.1 GCA_015657735.1 Zoogloeaceae bacterium | reverse complement strand
CGCCATCGAGCGCCCGGCCTTGATGCGATAGACGCCGTAGTAAACACCGCCGAGAAAATCCGTGCCGATGTGATCGGCCGTCTCCCCTTCGTAGCGGCGGGCGAGGATGTCGACACGGCACTCGACCTGCAACGGATCGCGATTCCCGGCCAGGCGAATCAGACGGTCCTGCAGATTCCGCTCGTCACGGATCTGCGCCAGGGCCTGCCGCGCCTGCTCGCCATTGCGATACGCGACGACGCTCGCTACCCCGGCGACGGACGACAGCACGACCGCCGCCAGCATGCCCCAGCGGGTCCGGCGAGCGATCGTGCGCAGCGCCGTCGCGCGCTCGTCCTGCGCCCGGCTGCTGGCCTCCAGCGCCACCGCCCGCGCTTCCTGGGCTGCGCGCACCGCCTCGATCTGCCGGCGCGCCTCGTCACGGGCGCAGGCCTCGGCCTCCTCGGCGGCGTGCAGAAAGGCCCGTTGCGCCGGACTCAGTTCCGGCGCGTTGGCCGGCCGCGCATCGCGCCAGCGTTGCAGCTTGGCGAGTTCCGAACCGCGTGCCAGAAAGTCGCCGATGCGCCCTTCGGATTCCCAGCGCGCCGCCATTTCGGCCACGCGGGTGTGCTCCCTGATCCATTCGATATCCACGCCGAGCGCCGCATGCAGACGCGCCAGACCGCCACCCCAGCCCGCACCGGGCGACGCCGGTTCCGGATAGAAATGGACGTAGTTCAGATCACGCAGCACCTCGTGCGGTGCCGCGCCGTCGAGAGGCGCCGCCAGCACCGGCACGATGCGCTTGCGGCAGGCGAGGGCCTGATCGACCTCCCAGCGGCACACATCCGAAGCCGCCGAAGCCGGGGTCAGCACGAAGACGACGGTGTCCGCCTCGAGGATCATCTGGCCGAGGCGCGCCTCCCACTTCTCGGCGCCGTGTATCCCCTTCCGGTCGATGATCACCGTGTAAGCGAGGGTCTCCAGCGCCAGCGCCAGCTGATCGGCAAAATCGAGATCGCGGCGGGAATACGAGATGAAGACCTTCAACCCGCGGCCGTCGCCGCCGTGGGTCCGAACGTCGTCGCCGGCCGCATTTTCCATCGATCGTCCTCTCGCGGACGGGGCGCCCGGCGTGACGGAACAGGGATTCCGCCACTGCGACACCATGCCACCCCGGCATGACCGCCCCGCGTTCAAGCCCGCAGCATACCCGTGCGCCGGCCCGAGCGGAGGCGCCGGCCGGCTTCACCCGGGGCAGCGAGTCAGCGCCACACCCCCGGCCGTGGCGTGAAGCTGTCGAGAACCCGGATGTAGCTCTGCCGCGCCAGCGCACTCGGGTCGCGCAACTTGGCCTGACACATGCTGCCCTTCAGCTGGGCGACGGATGCGTACTCGCGCTCGATCATCCAGCCCTGCATGTCCTGCAGGATCGTCGTCAGGCGGCCGGGGCCGTGTTCGAGCAGGCACGACGCGAGGTGCACCACGTCGGCGCCGGCGAGCAGCAGCTTGAGCGCTTCCTCGTGGCCATGCACGCCGCCGGTGGCGGCCAGCGTCAGCGACGTGCGGGCGCGCAGGATGGCGATCCAGCGGATGCGCAGCAGGGCTTCGTCGCGGCTGGAAAGTTCGAGCCGGTCCACCAGTTCGAGGGCGTCCAGATCGATGTCGGGCTGGAAGAAGCGGTTGAACAGCGACACGCCGTCGGCGCCGGCGGTTTCGAGGCGGCGCACGAAATGCGGCAGCGAGGCGAAGAACGGCGGCAGCTTCATCACGATCGGCAGGCTGACCACACGCTTGAGCTCGGCCAGCAGCGCGAGGTAGCGGGCCTCGACCTCGTCGCCGCTCTCGGCCGGGTCGGCCGCCACGTGGTAGACGTTGAGCTCCAGCGCGTCGGCGCCGGCCTCCTGCATCTCCTTGCCGAGATCGACCCACCCCGACGGGGTGACGCCGTTGAGGCTGGCGATGACCGGGATCGACAGCCGCGCCTTGAGCCGGCGCAGGTGGTCGAGGTAGCGGTCGAGGCTGCTCGCGTAGCTGCCGTGGTCGGGCAGGAAGCCGGCCGCCTCGCCGTCGTGGAGGTCGGCGTGGAGCAGGAAGCGGTCGGTCATCGCGTCCTCGGCAATCAGCTCCTCCTCGTAGAAGGAGTGCAGCACGAGCGCGGCGGCGCCGGCATCCTCGAGCCGCAGGGCGGTATCGAGCTGCTTCGACAGCGGCGTCGAAGACGGCACCAGCGGGTTCTTCAGCGTGAGGCCGAGGTAGGTGGTGGTCAGGTCGATCATCTCAGCGCTCCTTCGGCGCGGCGGCCAGTTCCTGGTAGATCCGGAAGCGCCGGTCGGCCTCCCGCTGGGCTTCGGCGAGCAGGCGTTCGGCGGTTTCGGGGTGGCTGCGGGCCAGCATCGCGAAACGCGTCTCGCTGTCCATGAAAGCCTTGATCGGCTGGCTCGGCGGCGCCGAATCGAGGCGGAACGGGTTGGCGCCGGAGGCCTCCAGCCGCGGATCGTAGCGGAACAGCGGCCAGTGGCCCGACTTGACCGCCATGTCCTGCTGGCGCTGGTTGTACAGCATGTCGACGCCATGGGCGATGCACGGGCTGTAGGCGACGATCAGCGACGGGCCGGCGTGGCTCTCGGCCTCGTGGAAGGCCTTGAGGGTGTGCACGTCCTTGGCGCCGTAGGCCACCGTGGCCACATAGACATGCCCGTAGTCGGCGGCGAGCCGCGCCAGATCCTTCTTCGCGGTGCGCTTGCCGCCGGCCGAGAACTTGGCCACCGCGCCGAGCGGCGTCGCCTTGGAGGTCTGGCCGCCGGTGTTCGAATACACCTCGGTGTCGAGCACCAGCACGTTCACGTCGTAACCGAGGGCCAGCACGTGATCCAGCCCGCCGTAGCCGATGTCGTAGGCCCAGCCGTCGCCGCCGATGATCCACACCGAGCGGCGGATCAGCCATTCGGCCAGCGAGGCCAGTTCGGTCGCGCGGGGGTCGGCGCAGGTCGCCAGCCTGGCGAGCAGCGCGGCAACCCGCTCGCGCTGGGCGCGGATGCCGGTTTCCTGGCGCTGGTCGGCATCGACGAGGGCGCCGGCCAGATCGCCGCCGATCGCCGCGGCCATGTCACGGACGAGCTGCTGGGCGTAGGCCATCAGCTGGTCGGCGGCCAGCCGCATGCCGAGGCCGAACTCGGCGTTGTCCTCGAACAGCGAATTCGACCACGCCGGGCCGCGGCCGGCGCCGTTCACCGTCCACGGCGTGGTGGGCAGGTTGGCGCCGTAGATCGACGAGCAGCCGGTGGCGTTGGCAACCAGCATGCGGTCGCCGAAGAGCTGGGTCGCCAGCCGGATGTAGGGCGTCTCGCCGCAGCCGGCGCAGGCGCCGGAGAACTCGAAGAGCGGGTCGAGGAGCATCGCGCCGGGAAGGGTGGCGTGCTTGAGCAGGCTGCGGTCGAAATCCGGCAGCCGGAGGAAGAAGTCGAAGTTGTCCTTTTCCTGCTCGCGCAGCGGGCCGATCGGCGCCATGTTCACGGCCAGCCGGCCGATGTGGGTCTTGTCGTGGATCGGACAGGCCTCGACGCAGTCGCCGCAGCCGGTGCAATCCTCCGGCGCCACCTGATAGCTGATGCGGGTGCCGGCGGGGAAGTCCTTGCTCTTCGCCGCCGCGTGCTTGAACGTCGGTGGCGCGCCGGCGGCGGCCTCGGCCGGAAAGGCGCGCGCGCGGATCGCCGAATGCGGGCACACGAACACGCACTTGCCGCACTGGGTGCACAGGTCGGTTTCCCACACCGGAATCTCGAGCGCGATGTTGCGCTTCTCGAACTTCGCGGTGCCGGTCGGGAAGGTGCCGTCCACCGGCATCGCCGACACCGGCAGGCGGTTGCCCTCGCCGTGGTAGATGCGCAGCGTGAAATCGCGGACCGCCGCCGGGACCGCCGCGCCGGCCGGCGCCGCGACGGTCTCCGCGGCCGGCCCGGCCGCGCCGGTCGCCACCGGGTGCAGGTTGGCGAGGGTCACGTCGATGGCGCGGTGGTTGAGCTCGGCGAGGCGCCGGCTCTTCCGGCCGTAGGTTTT
>SSSX01000026.1 GCA_015657735.1 Zoogloeaceae bacterium | reverse complement strand
GAAGCCGGCGCGCGACACGGCGTCGGACACGGCTTCGCGGGCGTACGGGAAGAGGATGTTGGCGCAGCCGATCATCATGATCGGCTCGAGGTCGTCCTGCGGCACGTTGCGGATCTGGAAGATGCCGCACTGGGCGACTTCGACCAGGAAGACGGTCTTGTCTTCATCCAGCTTGGCGGTGACGGTGACGGTCAGCGTGACCTCGAAAACACCTTCGTCGACGCCGTTGCCTTCGGTGCGCAGCTGGACGTTGATCTGGGGCTGCTCGCGTTCGAGGTAGATCTGCGGCGCGTTCGGCACTTCGACGGACAGATCCTTGACGTAAAGCTTTTCGATGGAGAAGACGGGTTGCGCGTTGTCGGACATGGTGGTTTTTCCGGTTGAGAAAGCGGGGGAGGAATGGCGGATGATCGGATGACGGAAGCCGGACGCGCGTCAGGCGGCGTCGCCGCGCAGGAGCGGATCGAGCCGGCCTTCGTGGTCGAGGGCGAAGAGGTCGTCGCAGCCGCCGACATGGAAGTCGCCGATGTAGATCTGCGGAACGGTGCGGCGGCCGGTGCGCTCCATCATTTCGTCGCGGCGGGCCGGGTCGGTGTCGATGCGGACCTTCTCGATCTCGGTGACGCCCTTGCGGCGCAGCAGCCCTTCGGCGCGCACGCAATAAGGGCACACGGCGGTGGCGTACATCAGGATTTTGGGTTGCGTGCTCATTTTTTCTTCCGGCTGACCGGCATGTTGGCCTGTTCCCAGGCGGCGATCCCGCCTTCGAGATTATGGACGCTGGTGAAGCCCGCCTTGCGCAGGATGGTGCACGCGGCGCCCGAGCGGCTGCCGCTCTGGCAGTTCAGGATAACAGGCTTGTCCTTGAACTTTTCGAGTTCGCCGATGCGCTTTTCGAGCTCGGCCAGCGGGATGTGGCGGGCGTTGATGAGATGGCCGGCGGCGAACTCGCCCGCCTCGCGGACGTCGATGACGAGGGCATCGTCCCGGTTGATGAGGGCAGTGGCCTGGGCCGGCGTGATGCCGCGGCCGCCGCGCAGGGAGGTGACGGCGAGCAGGGTGCCGCTGACGACCGCGAGCGCGGCCCAGTACCAGTTTTGCTGGATGAATTCCACGAAACAGACTCCGGAAGGGGCGGGTGGGGGAAAACGGGTTATCGGGGGATGTTAGCGGGCGCTGTCGTCGCCGCAGAAGACTTCACGCATCATCGCGATGAGCTGCAGCGTGCGCGGGTCGCCGACGCGGTAGAATACCCGGTTGGCATCCTTGCGGGTGAGCAGCACTTCCTTGTCGCGCAGGATGGCCAGGTGCTGCGAGATGTTGCTTTGCGACGTGCCGACGGCGTCGACGATGTCCTGGACGCAGGCTTCCTCGCCGCCGATCACGCACAGAATCTTGAGGCGCAGCGGGTGGGAAATCGCCTTCAGGGCCCGCGCGGCGGTCTCGATGTGTTCCTGGTTGGCGATCAGGTCGGCAGTGGTGGTTTTCACGTAATCAACGGGCTTGGCGCACATTAATATTATAAAATAACATTTTTTCGCCCGGTGGTGCGGCCGGCCCCGTCTGCAGCTGGTTTTGCAAGGCGCCGGCCGATGGGCGGGAACCTTTCGGGTTTATACTCATCTCGCTATTCAGGCGGCCCGATTCCGGGTTGCGATGGCGCCGCGAAGGGCCGTGGCCCGGGCGCCGTGACGGAGATTCTATGCGCAGCAAACTGCATCAAGCCGGCCTGGTGTTCACCGGGTTGTGCGCCGGGGTTCTGATCAGCCTCAACTTCTCGGCCAACGCGGACAAGTCGCCCCTCGCTCCGCTGCCGGTGGAAGAACTGCGCAATCTGGCCGATGTCTTCAACGCCATCAAGCAGGGTTACGTCGAGCCGGTCGAGGACAAGAAGCTGATCACCCACGCGATCAGCGGCATGCTGTCCAATCTCGACCCCCACTCGGCGTATCTGGATGCCGAGGCGTTCAAGGAGTTGCAGGTCGGCACGCAGGGCGAATTCGGCGGGCTCGGCATCGAGGTCGGTTCCGAGGACGGCTACGTCAAGGTGATTTCGCCGATCGAGGACACGCCGGCCTTCCGTGCCGGCATCAAGGCCGGCGACCTGATCATCAAGCTCGACGACACCTCGGTGAAGGGCATGTCCCTCAACGACGCCGTCAAACGCATGCGCGGCAAGCCGAAGACCGGCATCACGCTCACTATCGCGCGCAAGGGCGAAACCAAGCCGATCGTCGTCACGCTGGTGCGCGAAGTCATCAAGGTGCAGAGCGTCAAGTCGAAGCTCGTCGAGCCGGGCTACGG
>SSSX01000211.1 GCA_015657735.1 Zoogloeaceae bacterium | reverse complement strand
TGACCATCTGGTTCTGCACGTCCTTCGGCACGTCGATCAGCACCGGGCCGGGACGGTCGGACATGGCGATGCGGAAAGCCGCCGGCACCACGTTGAGCAGCTCCTTGGCCGAGCGGACCAGGAAGTTGTGCTTGGTGATCGGGATCGTCAGACCGTAGGTGTCGACCTCCTGGAAGGCATCGGTGCCGATCATCGACAGCGGCACCTGACCGGTCAGCGCGATCATCGGGATCGAGTCGAGCTTGGCATCGGCGATGGCGGTGACAAGGTTGGTCGCGCCGGGGCCGCTGGAGGCCAGGCAGACCTCCGGCCGGCCGGACACCCGGGCCATGCCCTGGGCGATGAAGCCGGCGCCCTGCTCATGACGGCACAGGACGTGGTGGATCGTGTCGCTCTTCGAGAGGGCGTCGTACATCGGCAGGGCTGCACCGCCGGGCACACCGGCGATGGTGCTGATTCCTTGCCGTTCGAGCAGCTTGACGATCAGGTCTGCTCCAGTCATTTGCATCATCGAGATTCTCCTAGTGGCTGAGGAGCCGAACTGCGGTCCTGGCCGGGGCGCAACAAAAGACAAAACCCCCGCCGGTTGCGCGCCGGCGGGGGTCTGAATTTCTTTTCGACTGCCCTGGACCCTTTACGACGCGCGCTCACCTACGCCAACTACGCGTACTACGGCTACGACGTCGACAGGCAGGAATCGGGCGATGGGGGTCACGGTGGGTCGGGGCAGGTTACGAAGTCATCTACATGACTGAATGCGGATTATTCGCACAACGCCCCGAAAACACAAGCAGTTTTTGCAGCGCGTCACGCCGCCGGACTCGAGTCGCGCAACACCCGGCGCAGAATCTTGCCGACGTTGCTCTTCGGCAGCTCGTCGCGGAACTCGACGAACTTCGGCACCTTGTAGCCGGTGAGGCCGGCCCGGCAGTGGGCGATCAGGTCGCTGGCGGTCAGTTGCGGATCCTTGCGCACGACGAAGATCTTCACCGCCTCGCCCGAGTGCTCGTCGGGCACACCCAGCGCCGCCACCTCCATCACGCCGGGATGGGACGCAACCACGTCCTCGACCTCGTTCGGATAGACGTTGAAGCCGGACACCAGGATCATGTCCTTCTTGCGGTCGACAATGCGCACGAAACCGGCGTCGTCGATGGTCGCCACGTCGCCGGTACGCAGATAGCCGTCATGGGTGAAGGCCCGCGCGGTGTCGTCGGGGCGCTTGTAGTAGCCCTTCATGACCTGCGGCCCCTTGACGCACAGCTCGCCCGGCATGCCCATCGACACTTCATAGCCGTCGTCGTCGCGCAGGCTGACGTCGGTGGATGAGATCGGCAGCCCGATCGAGTGGTTGAACTCGGGCAGATCGAGAGGATTGATGCACACCGCCGGCGAGGTCTCGGTGAGCCCGTAGGCCTCGGCGAGCGTCTTCCCGGTCACCTTCCGCCAGCGTTCGGCCACCGCCTGCTGCACCGCCATGCCGCCGCCGAGCGCAACCTTCAGCGGCGAGAAATCGAGTTTTTCGAAATCCGGGCTGTTGAGCAGCGCATTGAAAAGCGTATTGACGCCGGTGATCACCGTGAACGGATATTTCTCGAGTTCGGCGATGAAACCCGGAATGTCCCGCGGGTTGGTGATCAGCACGTTACTGGCGCCGATCTTGAAGAAGGTCAGGCAGTTCGCGGTCAGCGAGAAGATGTGATAGAGCGGCAGCGCGGTGATGATGATCTCCTGGCCCTCTTTCACGTAGGGGCTGATCCACGCGTGGGCCTGCTGCAGGTTGGCGACGATGTTGCCGTGGGTCAGCATCGCCCCCTTGGCCACGCCGGTCGTCCCGCCGGTGTATTGCAGATAGGCCAGATCGTCGTGCCCGATGGCGACCGGCCGGAGCGGATGGGCGGCGCCGCGGCTGAGGGCGTCGCGGAAGCTCACCGCGCCGGGGAGGCTCCACGCCGGCACCATCTTCTTGACATGCCGCACGACGAAATTGACCACCAGCGACTTAGGAAACCCCAGCATGTCGCCGAGCCCCGTCACCACCAGATGGCGCAGCGACGTCACGCTCGCCGCGACTTCCTGCAAGGTGTGGGCGAAATTCTCGACGATGACGATCGCCTCGCAACCGGCGTCGCGAAGCTGGTGCTCAAGCTCCCGGGCGGTGTACAGCGGATTGACGTTCACCACCGTGTAGCCGGCCCGCAGGATGCCGAACATCGCGATCGGGTACTGCAGGCAGTTGGGCATCATCAGCGCCACCCGCGCGCCCTTGGCGAGCCGCAGTTCGCCCTGCAGATAGCCGGCAAACTGGCGCGACAGCACTTCCAGCTCGCTGTAGGTGATCGCCTTGCCCATGCAGATGTAGGCAGTCCGCTCGGCGAACTTGCCTACACCTTTGTCGAAGAGATCGGCCAGCGACGAAAACTCGCCGAGATCGATTTCGGCGGGTACGCCAGGGGGGTAGCTTTTCAGCCAGATCTTGTTCATTTTGTCTCCTTTGCCGTTGGTAATCGGACCCGGCCGGTTTGATGCGTTCATGCGCAAGAAACC
>SSSX01000210.1 GCA_015657735.1 Zoogloeaceae bacterium | reverse complement strand
GCCAATTTCCATGTGACGCCGGAAAACACGCTGCGCATCGGCTATTCGCGAGCCTACCGGACCGGCAGCATCACCGATTACCGCGGCAATTACTGCACGACCGGCGGTCGGCCTTCCGGGAATATGGCGGGATCGACCTGCATCGTCGATTTTGCCCCCATGGCCAGCCTGGTCACCTATCAGCTCCGGGCCGATCAGGACATGCCCTCGGAGCGCATGGATACCTGGGAAATCGGCTACCTCGGCGATTGGCGCGCCTGGCGCAGCAGCCTCGACGTTCGCCTGTTCATGGAAAAGGTCAGCGGCCGGCTCCTCAACATCGATATCGACCGCACCAGCAACAGTGTGCCGACGACCGGGACGGCGATCCAGGACGTCGTAACCAAGGGCATCGAATACCAGTTCAAGTGGCAGCCCTTCGAGCCGACCCGGCTGGTGTTCAGCCAGGCCTTCGCGCACATCGATGCCACCTATCTCGACGCCGCCCTGGCCTACCCCAAGTCCACGCTGAGCACGCCCGACGGCTTTGCCGAGATCGATGAACTGACCGAGCGCTCGATGCCGCGCCGCACCACCTCGCTGATGCTGATGCAGAAACTGCCCTACGGCCTGGAGTTCTCGGCGGTTGGCTACTGGCAGGACAAGATGAAGTGGTCGAGGAATACCTGGTCGCAAAAATACCATCGGGTCGATGCCCGCCTCGGCTACCCCTTCCGCTGGGGCAAGCTCGGCGGCGAACTGGCCTATACCGTGCAGTCGCTGAACGGGGCGCACAACGAATACAAGTCGAACACCACCGACCGCGAGAATGACCGCGTGGTCGACCGCCGCCAGTGGGTCAGCCTGCGCCTGGATTACTGATTTTCGGCCTAAATTCCGGTTGACCGCATCACTGCCCCTTCCAGCCAGACGTCGAAGGGTTCGCTGGGAGCGACGATGCGGCCCTGCGCGAAATTGACGCCGAGGGCGGTCAGTTGCTCCAGGGTATCGACGTCGTCCACCCCCTCCGCGATCGACAGGATGTGCTGGTCGGCGGTGATTTCCAGCACGGCGCGGAGCAGCGCCGTTGACGCCCGGTTGCCGCCGAGGTCGCGGGTCAGGCCATAGCTGAGCTTGATGTGGCTCGGGTTGATGCTGCGCAGGTGGCTGAACGACGCGGGCCCGCCGCCGAATTCGCTGAGGCCGACGTGGCAGCCGAGGGCGCGGATCTGGTGGGCGAAGGCCATGGCCTGGCTGGTCTGCTGGCTGAGGACGTCTTCGGAAAAGACGAAGCACAGGCGGTTGCCCGGCAGGTTGTGGCTGGCCAGGCTGCGCGCGATGTAGTCAACCGTCGCCTGGTCGGCCACCGAGGCGCGGGAAATGGGGACCAGACAGAACAGCTTGCGCTGATTGCGCCGGGCGCGCGAATGGGCGGCGATCGCCGTATCGATCAGGCGCTGGTCGATGGCCGGCGCCAGGTCGTAGCGTTCGGCGGCATCGAGCAGGGCGGCCAGGGCGACCGGCGGCTGGCCGGCCTCGTTGAGGCGGGCGCTCAGTTCGACGACATGGCTGCTCTCCTGATGCTGCAGCGGGCGCAGCGGCAGGGCTTCGAGCAGCAGGCGGTTCTCGGCCAGGGCGATGGCGATCCGGCTGGCCCAGTTGCTCGATTCGTGGCGGCGGTCCGGCCCGGGGTTGATCTCCTGCTCGCAGACGCGGTTG
>SSSX01000209.1 GCA_015657735.1 Zoogloeaceae bacterium | reverse complement strand
GGCCGGCGCCGGCGCCGGTGCTGCCGAGGCCGAAACCGCCGGAGCCGGAGCGGCCGCAGCCGATGCGGGCCTACCCGTTCCGCTGAAGCGGCGTCAGGCTCCGAAGATTATCTTGCCAGGTTCTTGCCAGGTTCAGCCGAGCGGTTGCAGGCCCGGGCCGGCTGCCGTGTCGAGAATCAGCAGTCGCACCGGCTGGTCGCCGTGCCGGGCGGCGTGGCTGAGGGCGGCCAGCACGCGCGGCGTGAAGCCGCCATCGGGCCGCTCGACGACGATCAGCGTCGGGCGACGCGGCAGCCAGCGGGCGAGGGCCGGCAGTCGGCCTTCGTCGGCGGCGCTGAGCCAGGCGTCGTCCCACGGTTCGTCGGCGCGGCGGTGCAGGAACCACGCCAGCGGCCGCAGTTGCACGCCGATGCGGTAGAGGATGCCGCCGAGCCGGCTGCGCGTGTCGAGCTGGTGGTAGCCGGCGAGCTGGCGACCGAAGTGGCGGACGGTGGGCGCGGCGCCGGCCGCGATGCGCGCGCAGGCCAGCGGGGTCGGCACCGCCGGGCGCGACCAGGGCAGCCGGGTAGCGCCGCTGCCGGCGCCGTCGGCAACCCAGGCGGCGAGCTGGCGGACCAGTTCGGCGTCGACCGGAGCGTCGGGCGCCGGGTCGATCGGCGCCAGCGCGGCGCTGTCGTAGCGCTGGCGCAGGCGGGGCAGCCGCGGCGCGATGGCGACCACCGCCAGCGCGGCGAGAGCCGCGCTCAGCACGCGAAGCGGCTCCGCAGTTCGTTGAGGTTGAGCTGGTCGAGAATCTGCTCGATGCGTTCCAGCGCGTTGCGGCGCGGCTGACCGGTGCGGCGGGCGACGATCAGTTCGTTCTTCATCGAGTGTTCCCAGCCGACCAGTTCGGTGACGGTGAGCTGGTAGCCGTGGGCTTCGAGCTGCAGGCAGCGCAGCGCGTTGGTCAGCTGGCTGCCGAATTCGCGGGTGTGGATCGGGTGGCGCCAGATTTCGGACAGCGGCGTGAGGCCGAAGCTGGCGTTCTTGTTCTTCTTCAGCACGCTGGCGACTTCGGCCTGGCAGCACGGCACCAGCACGACGAAGCGGGCTTCTTTGGCCAGCGCGAACTGGATCGCGTCGTCGGTGGCGGTGTTGCAGGCGTGCAGCGCGGTGACCACGTCGATGCGGGCCGGCAGCGCGTCGGAGCGGGTCGATTCCTCGACGGACAGATCGAGGAAGCGCATGCGCGCGAAGTCCAGCCGGGCCGCCAGCGCACGTGAGTGCTCGACCAGTTCGCGGCGGGTTTCGATGCCGAACACCGTGCCGACGTCCTTCGCCTTGAGGAACAGGTCGTAGAGGATGAAGCCGAGGTAGGACTTGCCGGCGCCGTGGTCGGCGAGGCTCAGGTCGCCGCGCTCGGCGAGCACTTCGGCGAGCAGCGGTTCGATGAACTGGTAGAGGTGATAGACCTGCTTGAGCTTGCGCCGGCTGTCCTGGTTGAGCTGGCCGTCGCGGGTGAGGATGTGGAGTTCCTTCAGCAGTTCGACGGACTGACCGGGGCGCAGCTCGGGGTGGCGGGCCGGGGCGGCGGGGTTGGCCGCCGGCCGGGCGGTGGTGGCGGGCCGGGTCTTAGCCATTTTTGCGGGTGTGGGCCATGCCGAGGGCCAGCCAGCCGGCGATGCCGAGTTTGTTCATGGTTTCGATGTTGCGCTCGTAGATCGTCTCGGCTTCGGGGAAGGCTTCGACCGCCTTGTCGAGGCTGGCTTCGCGGATCAGGTGCAGCGTGGGGTAGGGCGCGCGGTTGGTGTAGTTGGTGATGTCGTCGGGCTCGGTGCCTTCGAACTGGTAGAGCGGGTGGAAGCTGGCGATCTGGATCACGCCTTCGAGCCCGTGTTCGGCGACGGCTTCGTCGGCGATCTGGTGCACGTCGTTGAAATCGAGGAAGTCGGGGAACAGGGTCGGGTGGATCAGCAGCGTGGTGTCGGTGACGTCGGGGTCGACTTCGGCCAGGTGGTCGAGCTCGCGGTCGAGGTCTTCGAGGAAGGCGTCGAGGTGGCGGGCGCTGCTGACGACGATGCGCACCTGGTTCTTGATGTAGACCGCCTTGGCGAAGGGGCACAGGTTGAGGCCGATGACGGCTTTTTCGATCCAGTCGCGGGTCTCAACGATGACGTGTTCGGGGTTCATGGGCGGGCGTCCGGCAGAGTTTCCTTCGAGGGCCGACATTTTGCCCTGATAATGGCGGGCTTTCATTGATTCATCGCACGCCATGTCCATCCAGTGGTTTCCCGGTCACATGACTTCCGCCCGCAAGAAGGCGGCGGAGAGCATGGAGCGGATCGACGTCGTCATCGAGGTGCTCGACGCGCGCCTGCCCGAGGCGAGCAGCAATCCGATGATCCGCGAGCTGCGCGTCCATCGCCAGCGGCCGTGCCTGAAGATCCTCAACAAAGCCGATCTGGCCGACCCGGATGTAACGGCCCGCTGGCTGGCCTGGTACAACGCCCAGAAAGGCGTGAAGGCGGTGGCGCTGTCGTGCAAGAAACCGGGCGACGTGGCCAAGGTGGTCGGCCTGTGCCGTCCGCTGGCGCCGCACCGCAACGACCGGCTGAAGCCGCTGCGGATGATGATCATGGGCATCCCCAATGTGGGCAAGTCGACGCTGATGAACGCGCTGCTCAAGAAGCGCGTCGCCAAGGTCGGCGACGAGCCGGCGGTGACCAAGAGCCAGCAGGCCATCGACCTGTCGCCGACGGCTTCGCTGATCGATACGCCGGGCATGATGTGGCCGAAGATCGAGCACGATTCGGACGGTTACATGCTGGCCGCCAGCCACGCCATCGGCCG
>SSSX01000208.1 GCA_015657735.1 Zoogloeaceae bacterium | reverse complement strand
GCCGAGCGCGAACTCGGCTGGCGGGCCGAGCGCGGTATCGACGAGATGTGCGCCGACGCCTGGCGCTGGCAGAGCGCCAACCCCCAGGGCTACCCGGATTGAGCACCCACGGCATGCCGCCCGGCCATCCGCTGAACGTCCTTGGCGGCGCGCTGCTGGCCTGCAGCTACGATCCGCTGACCGGCTGGATGCGCAGCGGCTGCTGCGAGGCCGATGCGGGTGACATCGGCCGCCACCACGTCTGCGTCCGCGTCACCGAGGCCTTTCTCGAGTTCAGCGCCGTGAGCGGCAACGACCTGTCCACGCCGCGGCCCGAGTTCCGCTTCGCCGGCCTCAAGCCCGGCGATCGCTGGTGCCTGTGCGCGCTGCGCTGGCGCGAGGCCTGGGAGGCCGGCGTGGCGCCGCCGGTCGTGCTGGCCGCCACCCACATGGCGGCGCTCGAAGTCATCCCCTTCGAAGTCCTGCGCCGCCACGCCTACGAAGGCTGATCACAGGCCGGCGACCCATTCCAGCAGCGCGTCCTGCACGTCGCGGGCGGCGCTGGCGTTGGGGTGGTTGATCATCAGCACCACCGCGTAGCGGTGACCGTTCCGCGCCAGCACATAGCCGGCCAGGCTGCGCACGCCGTCGAGGGTGCCGGTCTTGACGTGGGCCGCGCCGGCCGCCGGGCTGTTCGGCAGGCGTCGGCGCGCGGTGCCATCGACGCCGGCCACCGGGAGCGACGACAACAGCTCGGGCATCGTCCGGCTGCGCCAGGCGGCGAGCAGCAGCTGGCCGAGGGTCGTGGCGCTGATGCGCGCGCTGCGCGACAGGCCGGCGCCGTTGTCGATGACGATGCCGTCCACCGCGATGCCGTTGGCGACGAGCGTGCGCAACACCGTCCGTGCGCCGGCGGCGACCGAATCCTGACCCGGCTCGGCGATGCTGCCGAGGGTGGCGAAGACGTCGCGGGCGATCACGTTGTTCGACCACTTGTTCATGTCGCGCAGCACTTCCGGCAGATTCGGCGACACGCTTTCGGCCAGCAGCCGCGCGTCGGCGGGCGTCGGCCCGTCGCGGAAGCGCCCGCCGATCTCGCCGCCGAGTTCCTTCCACAGGCTGCGAAAGATGCCTTCGAAGAGGCGCTCCGGGGGCAGCGGCGCGAGGTTCCAGTCGAAGGCTTCGGTGCATCCCGCGGGCAGGATGCCGTCCAGGATCAGGCGGACGCCGCCTGGCGTGTCGGTGGTGGATGCCGCGAGCTGCGCGACCGGGTCGCCGCAGGCGCCGCCGGTGCCGCGGCGGATGCGGTTGTCGATGTCCAGCCCGGCCGGTTGCGGATCGACCGTCGCCTGGGCGCCGGCGGCGGTCGGCACGAGGCGCACGCGGATCGCGCCGTAGTCCACGCCGAGCGCGTCGGCGCCGGCGTTGTAGGGGCGCAGCGGGCGCTGGTCGAAGGCGGCCGGATCGTGGGGCGGCAGGCGGAAAAAGCTGCGGTCGGTGACCACGTCGCCGTCGATGCGCCGGATGCCCTGCGCCCGTAACTCGCGCAGCAGCAGCCACAGACGTTCCCGCGACAGGCGCGGGTCGCCGCCGCCGGTGACGACGAGATCGCCCTGCAGCGTCTGCCGCCGGATCGCGGCCGGGCTCGACAGTCGGGTTTTCCAGGTGAAGGCCGGGCCGAGGCGGTCGAGCGCCACGTAGCTCGTCACCAGCTTCATTACCGAAGCCGGGTTCATCGCCTCCTGGGTGCGGTGGGCGGCCAGCGGGGCGCCGCCGTCGACGTCCTCAACCAGCACCGCCGTCGCGCCGCGCGGAATGCCGGCCCGGGCAAGGCTGGCGTCGAGCGCCGCCGGCCACGAGTCGGCGCGGGCGGCGGGCACGAGCAGGATGAAGGCGGTGAGGGTCAGCAGGAAGGGGATCGGCGCGGGCATCGGCGGAACGGAACGGCTGGGCGACGGCGGATTATGCCGCCAGCGGCCCGGCCTGCGGGTGCTGCGCTGCGCAAAGCGCATCGTTCCGGCGGGCCGAAAAGGAATGTCGATGCGTTCGAAGAGGCCGCCTGATTTCGATAATCTCCAATGCTGGCGCGTGTTTAGCGGGCAAGGCCTTTTTTTGGGTGCGGGTTTTCGCTATACTCCGCAGGTTTTCCGTATTGCGATCTTCGAAGTCTCTTTTATTGAGGTTAGTGGGCCATGAGCGTGGATCAAAAAGTGGACGCAGGTCGGCGCCAGCTTTTGCTGGTGACGTCGGCTGCGGGAGGCGTGGGCGCAGTCGCCGCCGCCGTACCGTTTGTCGCCAGCCTGACGCCGTCCGAGCGAGCGAAGGCAGCCGGTGCGCCGGTTGAGGTGGATATCAGCAAGCTGGCGCCCGGTCAGATGATGACCGTCGAGTGGCGCGGCAAGCCGGTGTGGATCATCAACCGCACCAAGGACATGTTGGATTCGCTGAAAAAGACCGACAGTGAAGTCAGCGATCCCAACTCCGAGAAGCCGATGCAGCCGGCGTACGCCCAGAACGAAACCCGTTCGATCAAGCCGGAAATCCTCGTGGCGGTCGGCATCTGCACCCATTTGGGCTGCTCTCCGTCGGATAAGTTCAAAACCGGCGCCGAAAGCGGCGTCAGCCCCGACTGGGCCGGCGGCTTCCTGTGCCCGTGCCATGGCTCCACGTTCGACATGGCCGGCCGCGTCTATAAGAGCAAGCCTGCGCCGGACAACCTCGAGATCCCGCCGCACAAGTACCTGGCCGACACCAAGATCCTGATCGGCGAAGACGGAAAGGCCTAAACGATGAGCAAAAACTCCCTGTCGGTAATGGACTGGATCGACGCGCGCTTTCCGCTGACGTCCACCTACAAGGCGCATCTGTCCGAGTACTACGCGCCCAAGAACTTCAACTTCTGGTATTTCTTCGGCTCGCTGGCGCTGCTGGTGCTGGTGATCCAGATCGTGACCGGCATCTTCCTGGTCATGCACTACAAGCCGGATGCCTCGCTGAACGCTTCCGGCGTGCCGGTGGCCTTCGCCTCCGTCGAGTACATCATGCGCGACGTGCCGGGCGGCTGGATCATCCGCTACATGCACTCCACCGGTGCTTCGGCGTTCTTCATCGTCGTCTACCTGCACATGTTCCGCGGCCTGCTCTACGGTTCCTACCG
>SSSX01000207.1 GCA_015657735.1 Zoogloeaceae bacterium | reverse complement strand
CATCGGCTGGGTGGCCGCCGGGCGCTACGCCGGCCAGATCCAGCGCCAGAAGCTGTCGTTCAGCGTGGCGACGACGGTGCCGGTGCAGATTGCGCTGGCCGAATACCTCAAGCACGGCGGCTTCGACACGCATCTGCGCCGTCTGCGCCGGACGCTCGCCGCGCAGGAGGCCGCGATGGTCGAGGCGGTGGAAACCCATTTCCCCGAGGGCACCCGGCTGGCCCGGCCGGAGGGCGGTTATTTCCTGTGGCTGGAGTTGCCGGCCCGCGTCGATGCGCTGCTGCTGCACCGGCAGGCGCTGGCGCGCGGCATCAGCGTCGCACCGGGGCCGATCTTCTCGGCCAAGCGGGAGTTCGCGCATTGCGTCCGTCTCAACTTCGGTCATCCCTTCGATGCGCGCCAGCGCGAGGCGCTGGAAATGCTCGGGCTGATCGTGCGCGGACAGTGCCCGCCGGCCAATCTGTACCCATAAAAAACGCGATAGGCTGAATCTGTTTCTATTTCGCGCGATCTGGTTTACTTCAGGCCCAGGAGGAATAGTCCATGAATGCGCCTGTCAGCAAAGTCCGCGAAGCGAAACTCGAGCTTTACCGCCGGAAAGGAAAGATCCACGCCCGTGAGGTCCGGGGCCGTTTCAACACCCTGCGCTGGGCCATGGTGTGGCTCACCCAGCTGATTTTCTACGGCGGCTGCTGGCTGCAGTGGGGTGGCCGTCAGGCGCTGTGGTTCGACATCCCGCACGAGAAGTTCAACATTTTCGGGCTGGTCCTGTGGCCGCAGGATGCCTTGCTGCTGGCCATCGCGCTGATTCTCGCCGCCACCGGGTTGTTCCTCGTCACGGCCCTGGCGGGGCGGCTGTTCTGCGGTTTTGCGTGTCCGCAGACGGTGTACACGTCGATCTTCATGTGGATCGAGGCGCGGGTCGAAGGCGATCACCTGGCCCGCCTGCGGCTCGATCAGGCGCCGGCGAGCGTCCGCAAGCTGGCCCTGCGCGCCACCAAGCACGCGCTGTGGCTGCTTTTCGCGGCGTGGACCGCGATCACCTTCGTCGGCTACTTCACGCCGATCCGCGAACTGCTGCCGGCGCTGGCCGACTGGACGGTGGGGCCGTGGGAAGGCTTCTGGCTCTTCTTCTACGCGCTGTTCACCTACGTCCAGGCCGGCT
>SSSX01000206.1 GCA_015657735.1 Zoogloeaceae bacterium | reverse complement strand
GGTGGCATGTATATGGCGTAATTCCCGCCGGACTGGCGGGGGTGCGCGTTTTTGGTAGAATGCGGGGGCTTTGAATTTACCCCGCTCAATCAGCGAAGGAGTTGCTACATGGAAAATATCGAACAGCGTGTCAAGAAAATCGTCGCCGAACAACTCGGTGTCAACGAATCCGAAATCAAGAACGAATCGTCCTTCGTGGATGATCTGGGTGCCGACTCCCTCGACACGGTCGAACTGGTGATGGCCCTCGAAGAAGAATTCGAATGCGAAATCCCCGACGAGGAAGCTGAGAAGATCACCAGCGTCCAGCAGGCGATCGACTACGTTTCCGCCCATCTCAAGAAGTAAGACTCCCAGGAGCCTGCCTTGACCCGACGCAGAGTTGTCGTGACCGGCCTTGGCGTCATTTCGCCGGTCGGTAATACCGTGCCTGAAGCCTGGGATGCCATTGTCAATGGACGTTCCGGCATCACTCAGATTACCCGTTTCGACACCTCTGCCTTTTCGGCGAAGATCGCTGGAGAGGTCAAGGGCTTCGATGTCGGTGCCTATCTTTCCCCGAAGGAAGCGCGCCGGATGGATGGCTTCATCCACTACGGTCTTGCGGCGGGCATTCAGGCTTTCCGCGATTCCGGCATCGAGGTGACGGATGCCAACGCCCACCGGATCGGTGTGAACATCGGTTCGGGCATCGGCGGTCTGCCGATGATCGAGGACACCCACAATGATTTTCTTGGGGGTGGGCCTCGCAAGATTTCTCCGTTCTTCATCCCCGGTACGATCATCAACATGATCTCCGGCAACCTGTCGATCATGTTCGGCCTCAAGGGCCCGAACCTGGCGGTGGTGACCGCGTGTACCACCGGCCTGCACGCCATCGGCATGAGCGCCCGGATGATCGAGTACGGCGATGCGGACGTGATGGTTTGTGGCGGTGCCGAATCGACGGTGACGCCTCTCGCGGTGGGGGGCTTCGCCTCCGCCAAGGCGCTGTCCACGCGCAACGACGATCCGGCGACGGCCAGCCGTCCGTGGGACAAGGAGCGCGACGGTTTCGTGCTCGGCGAAGGCGCCGGCGTGCTGGTGATCGAGGAATACGAGCACGCGGTCAAGCGCGGCGCGCGGATTTACGCCGAGGTCTCCGGCTTCGGCATGAGCGGCGACGCCTACCACATGACCGCGCCGGACACCGACGGTCCGCGTCGCAGCATGGTCAATGCGCTGCAGAACGCCGGCATCAATCCTGACGAGGTGCAGTACCTCAACGCCCACGGCACCTCGACGCCGCTGGGTGACAAGAACGAAACCGAGGCGATCAAGCTCGCCTTCGGTGCCGACGTCGCCAAGAATCTGGTTGTCAATTCGACCAAGTCGATGACCGGCCATCTGCTGGGCGGCGCGGGCGGCCTCGAATCCGTGCTGACGACGCTGGCCATCTATCATCAGGTGTCGCCGCCGACGATCAACATCTTCGAGCAGGATCCGGAGTGCGATCTGGATTACTGCGCGAACGTCGCCCGTCAGATGAAGATCGATGTGGCCGTGAAGAACAACTTCGGGTTTGGCGGTACCAACGGTACGCTGGTGTTCCGGAAGGTGTGACGGATCGGCCGGCACGGGAGTCCGTGCGGCATGACCGTGATCGAGATAAAGCCGTCGCGGCTGCTCGTCATCCTCGTGGTGGCGGTGCACGTCGCGGCGGCTTTTGCTTTGCTGGCCGGCCTCCGGGAGGCGTGGCTGGCGGTGGCCGGTGTCGCGCTGCTTGGCGCTTCGCTGCTGCATTTCTGGCTGCGCCGGCGGAATCGCGGATGCCATCGCATCGGCTTGGCGGACGACGGTGGACTGGTCTTCGACCCGGACGGGCGCGATGCGCTGGAGGCCGGAGTCCGGCCGTCGACGGTCATCGTTTCCGGAGCGGTCTGGCTGGCCTGGCGGGACACCGCCGGAACGCGGCAGGGTGTCGAGCTGATTCTGCGTGACCAGTTGCCGGCGGCGGAGTGGCGTCGCCTGCAGGTCTGGGTGCGGCTGCGGGCCCGCTCGTCGAGCGCCGGGCCCGGGCAGACGCGCGCCTAGATCGTGCGACTTGGGCGGAGGACGGTGTCGCGGGCTTTCGGCAGGGTGTCGGGGTAGTCGCGGCTGAAGTGCAGGCCGCGGCTTTCCCTGCGCTGCAGCGCACTTCTGACGATCAGGTCGGCGGTGACGACGAGGTTGCGCAGTTCGATCAGATCGTTGCTGACGCGGAAGTTGCTGTAGAACTCCTCGATTTCGCGGGCCAGCAGGCGGATGCGGTGCTGGGCGCGCTGGAGCCGCTTGTTGGTCCGCACGATGCCGACGTAGTCCCACATGAAGCGGCGCAGTTCGTCCCAGTTGTGGGAGATCACGATGGCTTCGTCGGCGTCGGTGACGCGGCTTTCGTCCCACTGCGGCAGGGTGTCGGCGCGGGGGCGGGGGTGGGCGAGGATGTCGGCGGCGGCGGCCTCGCTGTAGACCAGACATTCGAGCAGCGAATTGCTGGCGAGCCGGTTGGCGCCGTGCAGGCCGGTGCACGCGGTTTCGCCGATGGCATAAAGGCCGGGTACGTCGGTACGGGCGTGCAGGTCGACCACCACGCCGCCGCACTGATAGTGGGCGGCGGGCACGACCGGGATCGGCTGGCGGGTGATGTCGATGCCGAGCTCGGCGCAGCGGGCCAGGATGTTCGGGAAGTGTTCCTGCAGGAAATCGGCCGGTTTGTGGCTGATGTCGAGGAAGACGCAGTCGAGGCCATGCTTCTTCATTTCGAAGTCGATGGCGCGGGCGACGACATCACGCGGGGCGAGCTCCTCGCGGCGGTCGTGCTCGGGCATGAAGCGGCTGCCGTCGGGCCGGCGCAGCAGGCCGCCTTCGCCGCGCACGGCTTCGGAGATCAGGAACGATTTTGCCTGGGGGTGGTAGAGGCAGGTGGGGTGGAACTGGATGAACTCCATGTTCGAGACCCGGCAACCGGCCCGCCAGGCCATCGCGACGCCGTCGCCGGTCGCGGTGTCGGGGTTGGTGGTGTAGAGGTAGACCTTGCCGGCGCCGCCGGTGGCGAGAACCGTGTGGCGGGCGGAGAAGGTGCGGACTTCGTCGTTGGCGATGTCGAGGACGTAGGCGCCGAGGCAGCCGGCGTCGGGGCGACCGATCTTGCGGCCGATGATCAGGTCGACGGCGATGTGCTGCTCGAAGATCGCAATATTCGGGTGGGCGCGGACCTGTTCGGTGAGCGTGGCCTGGACCGCGGCGCCGGTGGCGTCGGCGACATGGATGACGCGGCGGTGGCCGTGGCCGCCTTCGCGGGTGAGGTGATAGCCGATCGGCGAACCGGCGTCGGCCGTGAAGGGCACGCCGTGGTCGATCAGCCAGCGGATCGCGCGGGGGCCGTTCTCGACGACGAAACGGGTGCTGCGGTCGGAGCACAGGCCGGCGCCGGCGGTGTGGGTGTCGGCGATGTGCGCTTCGGTGCTGTCGGTGGGGTCGAGGACGGCGGCGATGCCGCCCTGGGCCCACGCGCTGGCGCTGTCTTCGAGCGTCCGTTTGGTGACGAGGGCAATTTTCAGCTTGTCGGCGAGGCGTAGCGCGAGAGACTGGCCGGCCAAGCCGCTGCCCAGAATGAGCACATCAAAGGCGGTCACTTCGGATTTCCGCAGGGGGCAAGATATGGGAGGGCCGACTATAGCATGGGGCGTCGGCCATGCAGGCGCCGACAAAACCGTACAAAACCCTTCTGACGACTGAACTATGACGCGGGTCGGGCGGTCAACCCGAGTACTTTGGAAGGGATTCATGGTCGCTCGGGTATACTGCGCGGTCTGTGGCCGTTCGGGTCACGACTGACGAGGTATACCTTCTCCGACCATGAGCGATCGCGAAATTGACCAGCAGCTGGTCGAGCGTGTCCAGCGCGGCGACAAGCAGGCTTTCGGCCTGCTGGTTGCGAAGTACCAGCGCAAGCTCGCCCGGCTCCTGTCGAGATTGATCAGGGATCCCGCCGAAGTGGAGGATGTCGCCCAGGAGACATTCATCAAGGCTTATCGTGCCTTGCCGTCGTTCCGGGGAGACAGTGCTTTTTATACCTGGCTTTACCGTATCGGGATCAACACCGCCAAGAACTACCTCGTTTCGCAAGGCAGACGCGCTCCGACCACCACTGATTTCGACTCCGAGGAGGCCGAGACCTTCGAGGAGGGGGATCAACTGCGTGACATCAATACGCCGGAGCGCCTGCTGATGACGAAGCAGATCGGGGAGACGGTCAATGTGGCGATGGAGGCTTTGCCCGAAGAGTTGAGGACGGCGATCGTTTTGCGCGAGATCGAAGGTTTGAGCTACGAGGAGATCGCGTCGATCATGGAGTGCCCCATCGGCACGGTGCGCTCGCGGATTTTCCGGGCGCGGGAAGCAATTTCCGAGAAGCTCAAGCCGCTGCTCGATACGGCCCCGAACAAGAGGTGGTAAGACGATGAAAGAAAAGGTTTCGGCCTTGCTGGACGGCGCGCTCGACGACGATGCCTCGTCGCGGATGCTCGATTCCCTCAAACGGGACGGGACGCTCCGGCGGCAATGGGAGAGTTATTGCCTGATCGGGGACGTGCTGCGCGAAGAGGAGGGTGCGCTGTCGGCGGATTTCACCCTTGGCGTGATGAGCTGCCTCGACGAGGAGCCGACGATTCTGGCGCCGATGCCTCGGGATGCGGGCCGTCACTGGGCCCGTCATCTCATGCCGATCGCCGCGTCGGTGGTGGGTGTCGCCGCAGTCGGCTGGGTCGCGATGAGCTTCAACGGCGGCGGACAGGATGCTTCTCTGCGCATGGCGAGCGCCCGGGTGCCGGCCGTGGCGATCGCGGCGCCGGCCGAGCCGGTGGCCCGGAGCGCCGCTGAGCCGTCGGAGCGCGAATATCTGTTCGCGCATCAGGCGATGGCGCCGTCGGCGGCGATGCCGGGGGTCGCGATGTATGTCCGCACCGTTTCCGACAGCCGTGCGGCCGGTGAACGATGAGGCGCTTCCACTGTCTGCTGGCGGCGTTCCTTTGCTGTGGTACGGCCTGGGCCGAGGTGCCGAGTGATCCGTTGAGCTGGCTTGGCAGGATTTCCAGCGCAGCGCACAAGCTGAACTACACCGGCACCTTCGTCTACCAGAATGGCAGAAATGTCGAAACGTCGCGGATTGCCCATCTCGTCGACGGTGGCGGCGAATATGAAAAGCTCGAGGCGCTGGACGGCAGTCCGCGCGAAGTGGTGCGCAGCAACGACGAGGTGCAGTGCTTTCTGCCCGACCAGAAGCTGGTGATCGTCGACCAGCCGTCGGCGCGGCGCAGTTTTCCGGCGCGTCTGCCGGCGTCGCCGAGCGCCCTTGCCGAGAACTACCGCATCCGCAAGGGCGAAGTCGTGCGGATCGCCGGCCTCGAAAGCCAGCAGATCATCCTCGAGCCCAAGGACGACATGCGCTTCGGGCACCAGCTGTGGGCCGATACGGCGTCGGGCCTGCTGCTGCGGGCGCGGCTGATCGGCGAGAAGGGCGAGAGCGTCGAGCAGTTCGTGTTCAACGAGGTGCAGATCGGTGTGCCGGTAGACCGCGAGAAGGTCAAGCCGCGTTTCGTGCGTGCGGCCGACTGGAAGGTTGTGCAGGCGCGCGGCAACGAGGTGAAGGTCGAGGACATCGGCTGGGTGTTCCGCAACGCGATTCCGGGGTTCCGTCAGGTGGTGTCGGTGGTGCGTCCGGCACGCAAGGAGCGTGGCGAGTCCTATCATGTGGTGTTCTCCGACGGGCTGGCGGCGATCTCGGTGTTCATCGAGCCGCTGTCGTCGGCGAAGACCAACGCGCAAAGCGGCATGAGCACCTCCGGCGCGGTCAATATCTTCCGGCGCACGGTTGCCGATCATCTGATCACAGTGCTCGGCGAAGTGCCACCGCAGGCGCTGGTACGGATCGCCGACGGCGTCGAAATGCGGAAGCGGTGATGCGTGTCAGGGGCGTGGTGGCGCGGGTCGATGATGCCTACGCGTGGGTCGATGTGTCGGTTGCCCAGGGTTGCGGGCGCTGCAACGAACCGGGCGGATGCGGCGGGGTGAATATTGCGCGGCCGCTGGCTGCGGCCAGCCAGACGGTGCGCGTCCCGAACGACATCGGCGCGCGGCCGGGTGAGCCGGTCGGGGTGGTGATCGAGGACGGCCTGCCGCTCAAGGCGGCGCTGGTGGCCTACGCCTGGCCGGTGGCCGGCGTGCTGGCCGGTGCCGCCCTCGGAACGGCGGTGGCGTCGCCGGGCAGTGCCGATCTGTCGGCCGGTGTCGGTGCGCTGGCGGGAGGGCTCGTCGCCGCCATGCTGGGCCGCCGTGCGGGCTGGTCGCCGACTGCCGTCGTGCCGCTGCGGCTCGAAAAGGATTCGTCGCCGGACGGGAGTTGCGGACGATGAGGTTGCCGATGCCGGTTTTCCGGGCGGTTTGCAGGGTGGCCGCCGCGCTGTCGCTGCTGCTGGCCGGGGCGGCCGATGCCCGCGATCTCCCCGAGTTTGCCGATCTGGCGGAGCGTCACGGGGCGGAGGTGGTGAACATCAGCACGACCCAGGCGCTGCGCCAGGGGCGGCCGGGACTGCCGAGCCTCGACGAAGACGATCCGATGTTCGACTTCTTCCGCCGCTTCATTCCCCGTCACCCGGGGGCGCCGCGGACGGAGCCGGACAGCCGTTCGCTCGGCTCGGGTTTCATCGTATCGGCCGACGGCTATGTGCTGACCAATGCGCATGTCGTCGATGGGGCCGACGAGATCATTGTCAAGCTGACCGACAAGCGGGAGTTCCGCGCACGCCTGATGGGGGCGGACCCGCGCACCGACGTGGCGCTGCTGAAGATCGAGGCCAACGGCCTGCCGAAAGTCACCCTCGGCGATCCGGGCAGGCTGCGCGCCGGCGACTGGGTGGTGGCCATCGGTTCGCCGTTCGGCTTCGAGAATTCGGTGACGGCCGGCATCGTCAGTGCCAAGGGGCGTTCGCTGCCGCAGGAAAACTTCGTGCCCTTCATCCAGACCGACGTGGCGATCAATCCCGGCAACTCGGGCGGCCCGCTGTTCAACATGAAGGGCGAGGTGGTCGGCATCAATTCGCAGATCTACAGCCGGACCGGCGGCTTCATGGGCCTGTCGTTCGCGATCCCGATCGACGTGGCGATGGATGTGCAGGCCCAGCTCAAGGCCAGCGGCCGGGTTCAGCGCGGGCGCATCGGGGTGGTGATCCAGGAGGTGTCCCGCGAACTGGCCGACAGCTTCAACCTCGGCAAGCCGGTCGGGGCGCTGGTCAGTTCGGTGGAAAAGGGCAGCCCGGCGGACAAGGCCGGTGTCGAGCAGGGCGACATCATCCTGCGCTTCGACGGCAAGCCGGTGATCATCTCCAGCGACCTGCCGCGGATCGTCGGAGGCACGCGGCCGGGCAGCAAGGCCGCGCTCCAGCTGTGGCGCAAGGGGACGCCGCGCGAGCTGGCGGTCGTGGTTGCCGAGCTGCCGGACGACAAGGCGCACAAGGTCGTCGCCCGCGCGCCGCGTCTGGATGCGGCGCCCAACCGGCTCGGCATTCTCGTCGCCGAACCGAATTCCGAACAGCGCGGACGTCTGGGCAGCGGCGGGGTGGTCGTCGAGGCGCTGCGCAGCGCGGCCGCGCGGGCGTCCGAAATCCAGGCCGGCGATGGAATCCTGGCCCTGGTCAGCCGGGGTGTGCGCACCGACATCCGTTCGGTGGATCATTTCAACCGGGTCGTCGGCGCGCTCGAGCCGGGGCAGGCGGTGACGCTGCTCGTGCTGCGCGGCGATTTCCAGACTTTCGTCCCGTTGCGCACCCTTGAGCGCTGATCGCGAACTGACCGTGCTGAGCCGGGAGTGGTGCCATCTGTGCCACGATCTGCTCGACGCGCTGGCGCCGCTGCAGCGGGAACTCGGTTTGACGGTCACCGTCATCGACGTCGATGCGGAGCCGTCGCTGGAGGAAATCTGGAGCGAGAAGGTGCCGGTGGTGCTGGCCGGCGAGGTCGAGTTGTGTCATTACTTTCTCGACGAAGCGGCGGTCCGTGCTCATTTCCGGCGTATCGGTTAGAATCCAAGTCTTTGCCAGGCAAACAAATTTTTGAGGGTGCCCACCGGCACCCTTTTTCATGGCCCATGCAACACATCAGAAATTTTTCGATCATTGCCCACATCGACCACGGCAAGTCCACGCTGGCCGATCGGATCATCCACCTTTGCGGCGGTTTGTCGGACCGGGAGATGGAGGCACAGGTGCTCGACTCGATGGACATCGAGCGCGAGCGGGGCATCACCATCAAGGCCCAGACCGCGGCGCTGAACTACCGCGCCCGCGACGGCCAGATCTACAACCTGAACCTCATCGACACCCCGGGGCACGTGGACTTCTCCTATGAAGTGTCACGCTCGCTGGCGGCCTGCGAAGGCGGTCTGCTGGTCGTCGATGCGTCCCAGGGCGTCGAGGCGCAGACCGTCGCCAACTGCTACACCGCGCTGGAGCAGGGCGTCGAGGTGGTGCCGGTACTCAACAAGATGGACCTGCCGCAGGCCAACCCGGAGGGCGCCAAGCAGGAGATCGAGGACGTCATCGGCATCGACGCGACCGACGCGATCCCCTGTTCGGCCAAGACCGGGATGGGCGTCGAGGACATCCTCGAGGCGGTCATCGCCCGCATCCCGCCGCCCAAGGGCGACCCGGCGGCGCCGCTGAAGGCGCTGATCATCGACTCGTGGTTCGACAACTACGTCGGGGTGGTGATGCTGGTGCGGGTGGTCGACGGCACCTTGAAGCCGAAGGACAAGATTCTGTTCATGTCGAACGGCGCCCAGCATCTGTGCGAGCAGGTCGGGGTGTTCACGCCCAAGTCGCAGGCCCGCGAGACGCTGTCGGCCGGCCAGGTGGGCTTCATCATTGCCGGCATCAAGGAGCTCAAGTCCGCCAAGGTCGGCGACACCATCACGCTGGCCGGCAGGCCCGCCGCCGAGCCGCTGGCCGGTTTCAAGGAAATCAAGCCGCAGGTCTTCGCCGGCCTCTACCCGGTCGAATCGAACGAGTACGACCAGCTGCGCGAATCGCTCGAAAAGCTGCGCCTCAACGACGCCTCGCTGCAGTTCGAGCCGGAAGTGTCGCAGGCGCTGGGCTTCGGTTTCCGGTGTGGCTTCCTCGGCCTGCTGCACATGGAGATCGTGCAGGAGCGTCTGGAGCGCGAGTTCGACATGAACCTGATCACCACGGCGCCGACCGTGGTGTACGAGGTGCTGATGAAGGATGGCACCGTCGAGCAGATTTCCAACCCGTCGCGGCTGCCCGATCTGTCGAAGGTCGACGAGGTGCGTGAGCCGATCATCAAGGCCGTCATCTTCCTGCCCCAGGAATACGTGGGGCCGGTCATCACGCTGTGCAACCAGAAGCGCGGCGCGCAGGTGGACATGCTCTACCACGGCCGCCAGGTGCAGCTGATCTACGACATGCCGATGAACGAGGTGGTGATGGACTTCTTCGACAAGCTGAAGTCCGTTTCCCGCGGCTACGCCTCGCTCGACTACGAGTTCAAGGAATACCGCGCCGCCGATCTGGTCAAGCTCGACGTGCTGGTGTCGAGCGAAAAGGTCGATGCGCTGTCGATCATCGTGCACCGCGCCAACTCCCAGTATCGCGGTCGCGAACTGGTGGCCAAGCTGCGCGAGCTGATCCCGCGCCAGATGTTCGATGTGGCCATCCAGGCGGCTATCGGTTCCAACATCGTGGCCCGCGAGACCATCAAGGCCCTGCGCAAGAACGTGCTGGCGAAGTGTTACGGCGGCGACATCACGCGCAAGAAGAAGCTCCTCGAGAAGCAGAAAGAGGGCAAGAAGCGCATGAAGCAGGTCGGAAACGTGGAAATTCCGCAGGAGGCCTTCCTGGCCGTGCTGCGGGTGGATGAAGGCAAATAGGCGCTGGCAGGAGTGGTTGAGTGAATTTCGCCCTGATTCTTTTCGTGTTGCTGGTGGTCAGCGGTGCCCTGTGGGGCGCCGACCATTTCTATGCGCGTAAGCGCCGCAGCGTCGGTTCGAACGATCCGTGGTGGGTCGAATACGGGGCGAGCTTCTTCCCGGTGATCCTGCTGGTGTTCTGCCTGCGCTCGTTCGTCGTCGAGCCGTTCAAGATTCCGTCCGAGTCGATGGTGCCGACCCTCGTCATCGGCGATTTCATCCTAGTGAACAAATGGACCTACGGCATCCGCGTGCCGGTCATCAACAAGAAGATCATCGACGTCCACACGCCCCAGCGCGGCGACGTGATGGTCTTCCGCTACCCGAAGGACACCTCCCTCGACTTCATCAAACGCGTCGTCGGCGTGCCGGGCGACAAGATCGAGTATCTCGACAAGAAGCTCACCGTCAATGGCGTTGCGGTGCCGCAATCGCAGACCGGCGATTACCTCAATGCCAGGCAGCTGTCGTACTCGCCCAGTTACATCGAGAAGCTCGGCGAGGTGGAGCACCGGATCCTCGTGGACAATGGCACGCCGGCCTTCATTTCGCAGAGCGAGCAGTTCCCGTTCCGCGATAACTGCACCTATACTAGCCGCGGCGTGGCCTGCACCGTGCCGGCCGGCCACTATTTCATGATGGGCGACAATCGGGACCACAGTAACGACAGCCGCTACTGGGGTTTCGTCCCGGAAGAGAACATCGTCGGCAAGGCGTTTTTCATCTGGTTCAATTTCAGCGACCTGAAACGCATCGGCAGCTTCCATTGATCATGACGCGAAAAAGTCAATCGGGCCTGAGTCTCGTTGGTGTCCTGTTCGTCGGCGGCGTGCTGGCTGGGGTGGTGCTCGTCGGACTCCGCCTGATTCCGGTGGTGACCGAGTATGTCGGCATCAAGCGGGCGCTGGCTGCGGTGGTGGCCGGGGCCAACCCGCAGACCGCCACGGTTTCCGAACTGCGCAACGCCTTTTCGAAGCGCGTCACCGTTGACGACATCACCAGCGTCACCGCCACCGATCTCGACATCACCAAGGAAAACGGCCGCATCGTGATGTCGGTGGAGTACGCCCGCAAGGTTCCGCTGGTCGCCAACGTGAGTCTGCTCATCGACTTCTCGGCGTCGTCCGACGAGCGTTGAGCCATTCCTCCATGAAGCTGGAAGCGCTGCAGCGGGCCATCGGCCATCACTTTTCCCGGCCGGAACTGCTCGCCCAGGCGCTCACCCACCGCAGTTTCGGTTCCCCCCACAACGAACGGCTCGAGTTTCTCGGCGACAGCGTCCTCAACTGCGTGACCGCCATCGCGCTGTTCGAGCGCTTCGGCGAGCTGCGCGAGGGCGACATGTCGCGCCTGCGCGCCAACCTGGTCCGCCAGGAAGCGCTCCATCGTCTGGCCGACGGCCTGCAGCTCGGCGACTACCTGCGTCTCGGTGAAGGCGAGTTGCGCAGCGGCGGCCACCGCCGTCCGTCGATTCTCGCCGATGCGCTCGAGGCGATCTTCGCGGCGGTTTTCCTGGATGCCGGTTTTGCCGCC
>SSSX01000205.1 GCA_015657735.1 Zoogloeaceae bacterium | reverse complement strand
TCGGCGAAGTAGCGGTTGTCGAGGCGGTCGACCCGCACCTTGCCGCGACTGTTGGGGGCGTGGATGAATTTGCCGTCGCCGACGTAGATGCCCATGTGGGAGTAGGCGCGGCCGAGGGTGTTGAAGAACACCAGATCGCCGGGGCGGATCGCGCCGGCGGACACCGGCCGCGTGCGTTCGGCGATGCCGGCGGCGTTGTAGGGCAGCTTCTTGCCGCTGACCTGTTCGACCACGTAGCTGACCATGCCGCTGCAGTCGAGTCCGGCTTCCGGGTTCTTGCCGCCGAAGCGGTAGCCGGTGTCGAGCAGGCCGAGGGCGTAGATCACCAGTTCCTGGGCGTGGTCGTCGCGGGACAGCGCAAACCAGCTGCGCGCCGGCGACGTGGCATAGGGCGCGGGCGACGGCCCACGCGGGGGCGTCTGGCTGCAGCCGGCGAGCAGCGCCAGCGCCAGCAGCAGGCCGCTGCGGGGCTCAAGCCGTGAGGCGGAAAGTGACCGGGCCATGGTTGATCAGTGAGACCGACATCTCGGCGCCGAATTCGCCGGTGTGCACCTGCGGGTGGCAGCGGCGGGCGAGGGCGACGACTTCGTTGAACAGGTGCTCGGCCGCCTCGGGTGGCGCGGCCGGCGTGAAACTGGCGCGCATGCCCTTGGCGGTGTCGGCGGCCAGTGTGAATTGGGATACCAGCAGCAGCCCGCCGCCGGTGTCGGCGAGGGACAGGTTCATGCGCCCCTCGGCATCGGAAAAGACCCGGTAGCCGAGCACGCGTTCGACCATCCGGGCGGCGTTGGCCGGCTGGTCGCCGCGTTCGACGGCGACGAAGGCGAGCAGGCCGGGGCCGATCTCGCCGACAGTGCGCCCGCCGACGGTGACGCGGGCTTCGAGGACGCGCTGAATCAGGGCGATCATTCCATCAGTTCGATCTGGCCGTTTACGGAAACCGAAACCGGGCTGTCGCCGGCCTCGATCGGCGCCGGTGCGGCGTCGGCCATGGCCATCGCGGCGCGGGCCATCGGCACCGGCGGCCGCGGCTGCAGGCCGCCGGTGTTCACCGACACGTGCTTGATCTTCCATTTTTTGTGGAGGCTGCCGGCGACCAGCCGGGCCCGTGCCTCGAAGGCAGCGAGGGCGTCAGCGATGGCTTCGTCCTCGACCTTCTTCCAGGTTTCCGGCGACGGGGCGGCGGACAGTCCGCTGACGGCCATCGTCTGCTGCAGCTTGCCGAGCAGTTCGGAGAGCGGGGCGGCTTCCTTGCTGTCGAGGGCGAGGCTCGAACGCATCCGCCACGCTTCGATGCTGCGGCCGGTCTTGGCGTAGATCGGGAAGGTGCTGTTGCCGGCGCTGCGGACCTTGACCGTCGGGTAGGCGCGGGCGCTCTGCAGCGCCTGGGCGATGGTGGCATTCACGTTGCGGGCGAGTTCGCCGGGGTTGGCGTCGGTTGCCTCGAAATACACCTGGGCGCGGAACTGGTCGTTCGGCGCCGTGCGGCTGGCGTCGACCGCGATGTCGGCGGTGGGCAGGGCCGGCGCGGCGACGGGTTCGGCGGCGTGGCCGTGGGCTGCGGCGAGGCCGACGGCGAATGCGAGCGGGCGGAGGATGCGGATTTTCATGGACGCCTTTCGGTGGATGCGAACGGACTGCAATCGGCATTTTCACCACAGCTGGCCGCGGATTGCAAAGGTCAGCGCGGGAATCCGCCGGCGACGGCCGCCAAGTGTGGCCGAAACGCACGTTTCTGTTGACCGCCCGGGGGGCCGGCGGCACGATCCGGCGTTTTTGCGCGGAAGGCGGGCAGCGTCGTCATGGCGGGTCAAAGGTGGGTCGGGGCGGGCTGGGTCGCCCTGTCGGCGGTGTCGTTCGGGGCGATGGCGATTTTCGCGCGGGTCGCCTTCGCCGGCGGCGTGGATGTGACCGCGGTGCTGTTCCTGCGTTTTCTGATCGCCGGCGTGGTGATGGCGGTGGTGATGGCCGTCACCGGGCGGCGCTGGCCGTCGCGGCGCAACGCGGTGGTGCTGGCGCTGATGGGCGGCGTTGGCTACGTTGCCCAGTCGCTGTGCTTCTTTTCGGCTTTGAAGTATGCGTCGGCCGGTCTGGTGGCGCTGCTGCTCTACCTGTATCCGTTTCTGGTGAGCGTGCTCGGCGTGGTTTTCCTGCGCGAGCGGCTGACTGCGCTGCGGGCCGGCGCGCTGGTGGCGGCGCTGGTCGGGACGGCGCTGACGATTGGCGGCGGGGTGGGCGGCAGCTGGCAGGGCGTGGCGCTGGGGGTGGCGACGGCGCTGATCTACTCGATCTATATCGTGGTCGGCAGCCGGGTGCTGAAGGAGGAGGATTCCCTCGCCGCGGCGACGGTGGTGATGCTGGCGGCGGCGCTGAGCTTCGGATTGATCGTTGCGCTGAGCGGTCCGCGCTTTCCGCAGGCGGCCGGGGCGTGGGGGGCGGTGGTGGCGATCGCGCTGGTGTCGACGGTGGTGGCGATGGTCGGTTTCTTTGCCGGCATCCAGCGCCTCGGGGCGGCGGATGCCGCGACGCTGTCGACGCTGGAGCCGGTGGTGACTTTTGTGCTGGCGGCGCTCTTTCTCGGCGAGGCGGTGACGCTGTGGCAGGGGCTGGGCGGGGCGGTCGTGCTGGCGGCGGTGATCGCCCTGGCCAGAGGCGATCAGCCAGGCAGCGGGGCGATCAGATCGCGGTAGGCGTGCCAGGTGGCATGGCCGACGACGGGCATCAGCACGACCAGGCCGATGTGAAAGCTCAGGAAGCCGACGATCGTCAGGCCGACGATCAGCGCGGCCCACACCAGCAGCGGCAGCGGGTTTTCGGCCAGCGCGCGGATGCTGGCGATCATCGAGGTCACGGCGTCCTGGTTGCGGTCGAGCATCAGCGGGATCGACACGACGCTGACCGCGAAGACCAGCAGCGCGAAGACGAAGCCGACGCCGAAGTAGACCATCAGGAACTCGATGTTCTCGACCGACAGCACCTGGCCGAGGAAGCCCGACAGGTTGGGCATCTCCTGCGTGTAGAACATCGCGAAGACGACCAGCGAGGCGCGTGCCCAGATCAGGAAGATGACCGTCAGCACGGCGGCGAAGACCGCGATGTTGCCGGCGTTGCGCCGCCACACGGTGAGGGTCGGGGCCAGCGCGCAGGGCATGCCGAGCTGGCGGCGGCGGGAGAGTTCGTACAGCCCCATCGCGAAGAAGGGGGCGAGCAGCAGGAAGCCGGTGGATACCGCCGAGGTGTACTGGTAGGCGTGCTCGAACACGAAGGTGACCAGAAGGCCCATCGCCGTGAAACAGAAGCCGTA
>SSSX01000204.1 GCA_015657735.1 Zoogloeaceae bacterium | reverse complement strand
TGCGCGACCAGCTCGGCCGCCACGTCTTCCCGGCCCATCGCCTCGACCGCGGCACCTCCGGCGTGCTGCTGTTCGCGCTCGACCGCGACAGCGCGCGCCAGCTCGGCGGCCAGTTCGAACGCCAGGAAGTGGCCAAGACCTATCTCGCCGTGGTGCGCGGCCATCCGCCCGCCACCGGTCGCATCGACCACGCCCTCAGCCGCCGCCGCGACGACGCCGAATGGGTCGGCGCCGAGGCCTCCGACGAAGCCCGGCCGGCGGTCACCGACTTCGTCCGCCTCGCCACCTGCGAGCTCCCCCACCGCGTGGACCGCTACCCGACCAGCCGCTACGCCCTCGTCGAACTCACGCCGCACACCGGCCGCCGCCACCAGATCCGCCGCCACCTGAAGCACATCGCGCACCCCATCATCGGCGACGCCACCTTCGGCAAGGGCCGCCACAACCGCCTGTTCCAGCAGCTGTTCGGCTGTCAGCGGATGCTGCTGGCGTGCACCCGGCTGCAGCTGCGCCACCCGGTCAGCGGCCTGCCCATCGATCTCCGCGCCGCGCCGGACGGCGACTTCGCGGCGGTCCTCGCCGCCCTCGGCTGGACCGCCGCGGCGCCGGCACCCACCGCAGGCGTGCCGGGCTGAAGCGGCCCGGCGGCACGCGGCGCGAACACGTCTTGCAACACCAAGGCGCTTTCGCCCGTCACAGAGGCCGGATAAGATTGACGGTCTTTTGCTCCGCGCTCCGATGAAGCTCCCAGAACTCGACCTCCTCTCCACGCCGCGCGCCGTACGCCTCGGCACCGCGCTGGCCTGGGGCACGGCGCTGGCCGTCACGGCGTGGGTCGCGGCCGACCTGTTCTGGCGTTTCAGCGCGCCGCCGGCGCCGGCCCTGCCGGTGGCCAGCGTGGCCGATCCGCAGCGCGCCGCCGAGGCCATCGCCAGCCGGCACCTGATGGGCCAGCCGGCCGCCGGCAGCGCCGCAGCGGCGCCCGTCGCCACCACCCGCCACACCCTGCAGGCCGTCGTCACCGGCAGCGGCGGACGCCCCGGCTGGGCGATCATCGCCATCGACGGCGGCGCCCAGCAAGGCTTCGTCGAAGGGCAGGAGATCCGCCCCGGCGTGACGCTGGCGGCGGTGCGCGGCGATGCGGTCGAGCTGTCCACCGGCGGCATGCGCCAGACCCTCCGTCTCGCCGAACGGAGTGTCGGCAGCGGCGCCCCGTCCGCCGGCCAGCCCAGTCCGCCGCTTGCCCCGCCCGCGCCGCCGGCCTTCGGCGACGCCACCGCGCCCGACGCCGCCCAGCGCACCCTCGCGCCCGGCTTCCCCACGAATTTCCAGGCCCAGCCCATTCCGAGCCCGTCCAACCAATGAAACCAGCCCGCAGCCTTCTCGCCCTCACCGTCGCCGCCAGCCTGGTGCTGCCCCTCCCGCCGGCCGTCGCGGCCGACGGCGGCGACAACGGAAAGAGCGCCAGCGGCGGCAGCGCCGAACCGGTCTCGCTGAATTTCGTCAATGCCGACATCGGCGCGGTGATCCAGGCCATTTCCAAGATTTCCGGCCGCAACTTCATCGTCGACCCGCGGGTCAAGGGCACGCTGAACATCGTCACCGCCCGCCCGGTGGCGCGCAATCTCACCTACCCGATCCTGCTCTCCGCGCTGCGCCTGCAGGGCTACGCCGCCGTCGAAGGCCAGGGCGTCACCAAGATCGTCCCCGAAGCCGATGCCAAGCTGCACGCGGTGCCGGTCGGCAAAGGCCAGGGCGCCGGCGGCGGCGACCGCCTGACCACCCAGGTCTTCAACCTCAAGCACGAATCCGCGGCCCAGCTGGTGCCCATCATCCGGCCGCTGGTGTCGCCCAACAACACCGTCACCGCCTACCCCGGCAACAACTCGCTGGTGGTCACCGACTACGCCGAGAACATCGGCCGCATCGCGCAGATCGTCGAATCGATCGACGTGCCGCAGAGCGGCCTGCGCGTCATCCCCGTCAAGCACGCCTCGGCCCTCGACCTGGCCCAGACCGTCAGCCGCCTGATGGCCGACAGCGGCAGCGCCGGGGTGACCGCCGGCAGCGTCGGCGGCGTCGCCGGCGACACCAGCCAGCGCCTGTCGGTGATCGGCGACCCGCGCACCAACAGCCTGCTGGTGCGCTCCGACAACCCGTCCAAGCTCAACGCGGTGCGCCAGCTCGTCGCCAACCTCGACCAGCCCGGCGCCGCCGGCAACATCCATGTCGTCTACCTGAAGAACGCCGAAGCCGCCAAGGTCGCCCAGACCCTGCGCGCGGTGCTCTCCGGCGAAGCCGGCAGCACCGGCCAGCCGACCACCGCCAACACCGGCAGCAGCTTCGCGCCCACCGCCAACACCGGCACCACCACCGGCCAGAGCGGCACCACCGGCACCACGCCGGGCTTCGGCAGCGGCACCACGGGCAACACCGGCGCCACCGGCACCGGCATCGTGCAGGCCGACCCGATGAGCAACTCGCTGATCATCACCGCGCCGGACGCCATCTACAACAACATCCGCAAGGTCATCGACCAGCTCGACCGCCGCCGCGCCCAGGTGTACGTCGAAGCGCTGATCACCGAAGTCAGCACCGAAAAAGCCGCCGAGATCGGCATCCAGTGGCAGGTCGGCAAGGTCGGCAGCACCACCGCCTTCGGCGGCACCAGCTTCAACTCGGGCGGCAACAACATCCTGAGCCTGGCCTCCAGCCTCGCCAGCAGCTCATCCACCACGCTGCCCGGCAACGGCCTCAACCTGCTGCTCGGCGGCGGCACGATCAGCGTCGGCGGGCGCGAGATCGCCAACCTCAACCTGCTGGCCCGCTTCCTCGAATCCGACACCAAGGCCAACATCCTGTCCACGCCGAATCTGGTGACGCTCGATAACGAAGAAGCCAAGATCGTCGTCGGCCGCAACGTGCCCTTCATCACCGGCTCCTACACCACGGCGGTCACCGGCGCCTCCAACCCCTTCACCACCGTCGAGCGCAAGGACGTCGGCCTGACCCTGAAGGTCAAGCCGCAGATTTCCGAAGGCGGCACCGTGCGCCTGCAGATCTACCAGGAAGCCTCGGCCGTCATCGAATCGACCGCCACCAGCACCACCGGCCCGTCCACCACCAAGCGCAGCATCGAATCCACGGTGCTGGTGGACGACGGCGCGGTGATCGCCCTCGGCGGTCTCGTCGAAGACACCTACAGCGGCGGCCAGGAAAAAGTGCCCCTGCTCGGCGACATCCCCTACCTCGGCCAGCTGTTCCGCTACGACTCGCGCAAGCGCGGCAAGACCAACCTGATCGTCTTCCTGCGCCCGGTGATCCTGCGCGACGCGGCCAGCATCGCCGGCATCTCGGCCGACCGCTACAACTACATCATCGGCCAGCAGCGCGACCTCGACGACCCCGCCCGCCTGATGCACCGCGAACCCGGCGCGCCGCTGCTGCCGCCGCCCGGCAGCCCGCCGCCGGCGGTGCCCCACACCTTGCCCAACGCCGACCCGGCCGCCGCCAACCCATGAGCGCGCCGGCTCTGCCCTACGCCTTCGCCAAGGCTCACGGCATCCTCGTCGCCGGCCACGGTGCCGAGCGCGCCGAACTGCTGCTGCGCGACGGCGCCGACCTCGCCGCGCTGGCCGAAGTCCGGCGCAGCCTCGGCGTGCCGCTCACCATCGAGAACGTCTCGCGCGCCACCTTCGAGGCGCGGCTGTCCGAAGCCTATTCCGGCGCCGACGGCAACGCCGCCGAAGTCGTCGCCGACGTCGGCCAGGAAGTCGACCTCACCCAGCTCATGACCGAGCTGCCGGCCGTCGAGGACCTGCTCGAAACCCAGGACGACGCGCCGATCATCCGCATGATCAACGCGCTGCTCACCCAGGCCGTGCGCCAGTCCGCCAGCGACATCCACATCGAACCCTACGAGCGCCACTCGGTCGTGCGCTTCCGCCGCGACGGCGTGCTGGTCGACGTCGCCCAGCCGCACCGCGCGCTGCACGCCGCGATGGCGTCGCGGATCAAGATCATGGCCAGCCTCGACATCGCCGAAAAGCGTCTGCCGCAGGACGGCCGCATCGCGCTGCGCCTCGCCGGCCGCCAGGTCGACGTGCGCGTCTCCACACTGCCCACCACCCACGGCGAGCGCATCGTGCTGCGCCTGCTCGACAAGGGCAGCGGCCAGCGCAGCCTCGACAGCCTCGGCATGGCGGCCGACACCGTTGCCCCCTTCGCGCGGCTCCTCGAACAGCCCCACGGCATCCTCCTCGTCACCGGCCCCACCGGCTCCGGCAAGAGCACCACGCTCTACGCCGCGCTGCAGGGCATGGATGCAAAGAGTCGAAACATCGTCACCGTCGAAGACCCGGTCGAATACGATCTGCCCGGCGTCGGCCAGATTCAGGTCAACAGCAAGATCGACCTCAGCTTCGCCCGCGCGCTGCGCGCGATCCTGCGGCAAGACCCCGACGTGATCATGATCGGCGAGATCCGCGACCTCGAAACCGCCCAGATCGCCGTCCAGGCCAGCCTCACCGGCCACCTCGTGCTGGCCACGCTGCACACCAACGACGCCGCCTCGGCGGTCACCCGCCTGGTGGACATGGGCGTCGAACCGTTCCTGCTCGCCTCCACGCTGCGCGGCGTCCTCGCCCAGCGCCTGGTCCGCCGCCTGTGCCCGGCCTGCCGTACGCCGCAGCCGGCCAGCGCCGCCGACCGCGCCCTGCTCGGCGCCGGCGCCCCGGCCCAGCTCTGGCACGCCCCCGGCTGCCCCGACTGCAGCCGCAGCGGCTACGCCGGCCGCACCGGCATCTACGAACTGATCGTCACCGACGACACCCTGCAGCGCCTGATCCACACCGCCGCCGACGAAGCCCAGCTCCGCGCCCACGCCCGCCAGCACGGCGCCCACAGCCTGCGCGACGACGGCCTGCGCCTCGTCGCCGACGGCACCACATCGGCCGAAGAGCTGCTGCGCGTCACCCGTGACTGAGCGAATCCCGCGATGACCGCCTTCCACTACCGCGCCGTCGACGCCGCCGGCAAGGAATCCGCCGGCGTCCTCGAAGCCGACACCGGCCGCGCCGCGCGCGGGCTGCTGCGCGAGCGCGGGCTGTTTCCGCTGGAAGTGGCGTCGGTGGCGCAGGGCGCCGGCGGCAAAGCCACACGGCGCCGCCTCCGGGACGCCGACCTCACGCTGCTGACCCGCCAGTGGGCCACGCTGCTGTCCTCCGGCCTCACCGTCGAACAGGCGCTGGCGGCGCTCATCGAACAGGCCGAAACCGAAGCCACCCGCCAGCTGCTGGCCGGCGTGCGCTCCGAAATCCTCGCCGGCTACAGCCTGCGCGCCGCGCTGGACCGCTATCCGCAGGCCTTCTCGACGCTGTACCGGGCCTCCGTCGCGGCCGGCGAAAAATCCGGCGAACTGGCGCGCGTCATGAACCAGCTCGCCGACTACCTCGACCGCAGCCACGCGCTGCGCACCAAAACCCTGCAGGCCCTGCTCTACCCGGCGATCGTCGCCAGCGTGGCGCTGCTGGTCATCGTCGGGCTGATGACCTACGTCGTGCCGCAGGTCGTGTCGGTCTTCCAGCAGGGCAAGCAGGCCCTGCCGCTGCTCACCCGCGTGCTGATCGTCGTCAGCAGCGTGCTGCGCGAATGGGGCTGGCTGCTGGTGCTGGCCGTCGTCGGCGGGCTCGTCGCCGGCCGCGCGGCGCTCCGCGACACCACCGTCAAACGCCGCTGGGATGCCTGGCTGCTGCGCCTGCCGGTGCTCGGCCGCCATCTGCGCACGCTCGACGCCACCCGTTTCGCCAGCACCCTGTCGATCCTCGCCGGCAGCGGCGTGCCGCTGCTCGCCGCGCTCGACGCCGGCCGCCAGGTGATCGCCCGCCTGCCGCTGGCCGACGCCGTCGGCCGCGCCGCCGAGCGCGTCCGCGAAGGCCAGCCGCTGTCGAAGGCGCTCGGCGCCAGCCGCCAGTTTCCGCCGCTGCTGATCCACATGATCGCCAACGGCGAAGCCACCGGCCGCGTCGACGAACTGCTCGACCGCGCCGCCCGCCTGCAGCAGGCCGAACTCGAAAACCGCACCGCCACCCTCACCGCGCTGCTCGAACCGGTGTTGCTGCTGGCGATGGGCGGATTCGTATTGATCATCGTTATGGCTGTAATGCAACCCATAATCGAAATAAATACATTGATGAAATAAGGACACACCATGCAAAACACGCCCCGCCGCGCCCGCGGCTTCACCCTGATCGAAGTGATGGTCGTCATCGTCATCCTCGGCGTGCTCGCCGCGCTGGTGGTGCCGAAGGTCATGAGCCGCCCCGACGAAGCCCGCGTGGTCGCCGCCCGCCAGGACATCTCGGCGATCATGCAGGCGCTCAAGCTGTACAAGCTCGACAACCGCCGCTACCCCACCGCCGAGCAGGGCCTCGCCGCCCTCGTCGCCAGGCCCGCCGCCGCACCGGTGCCCGACAACTGGAAGTCCTATCTCGACAAGCTGCCGATGGACCCGTGGGGCAAGCCCTACCAGTACGTGATGCCCGGCCTCAAGGGCGAGGTCGACGTGATGAGTTTCGGCGCCGACGGCATCTCGGGCGGCGAGGGCTTCGACGCCGACATCGGCTCGTGGAGCCTGTGAGAAAAAGTCCCCCGGTGACCGTGGCTTCGCCCCGCTCACGCCCCCGCCGTCACGCCGGCTTCACGCTGATCGAAGTGATGGTCGTGCTGGTCATCATGGGCGTGATGGCGACCGGGATCACGATCGGCCTCGACAGCCTGCGCGGGCGCGACGCCGAGCAGGCCCTCAAGCGCCTGCGCCTGGTGCTCGAAGCCAGCGCCGACCGCGCCGTCGTCCGCGGCCGGCCGATCGCCATCGAGTTCCTGCCCGACGGCTACCGCTTCTCGGCGCTCGACGCCGACGACAACTGGCGGCCGCTGATCGACCCGCCGGTGTTCACCGAACGCACCCTGCCTGGCGGCCTCGGCTGGTCCGGCCTGCGCCTCGAAGGCCAGACCGAGGCCGCTGCGCCGCGTCTGCAGTTCGGCAGCCAGGCGCCTGAATACGAACTGCGCGTCGCCACGCCGGGCGGCGAAGCCCGCCTCACCGGCAAGGCCAACGGCGAAGTGATCCTCGACCTGCCGGGCCGCCAGCGCTCATGACGCACCGCCGGCCCCGCGGCTTCACGCTGCTCGAAACCCTCGTCGCGCTGGCCATCCTCGCCATCGCGCTGACCGCCGCCTTCCGCGCGATGGGCGTCACCGCGCAGTCGTCGGCCGAGCTGCGCGAGCGCCTGATCGGCGACTGGATCGCCGAAAACCGCCTCGCCGAGCTGCGCGCCACCCAGGCCTGGCCGCCCGCCGGCAGCAACGAAGGCAGCGCCGAGCAGGCCGGGCGCAGCTACCGCTGGCGCGAGGACGTCAAGGCCACCGCCAACCCGCTGTTCCGCCGGGTGGACGTCAGCGTGTTCGGCCCCGACTCGGCCGAGCACGCCATCGCCCGCCTGTCCGGTTACGTGGCGAGGCCGCTGCGATGACCCGGCCGCCTCGCCAGCGCGGCCTGACCCTCGTCGAACTGATGGTCGCGCTGGCCATCTTCGCGATCCTCGGCGTGCTGTCCTACCGCGCGCTGGCCGAAGTCGCCACCAGCCGCAGCCGCCTCGAAGAAAACTTCGACCGCTGGCGCGCCATCGCGCGCAGCATGCAGCGCATCGACACCGACCTGCTGCAGGTCGTCGCCCCGTCGCGCAGCGGCGACGGCAGCGCCACCGACAGCGGCGTCCCGGCCACCTCCACGCCGGCCGCCAGCGCCGCGATGATCCTTGGCCGGGCGGCCAGCGGCGGCGGGCCGGAACTCCAGTTCCTGCGCCTCGACGACACCCGCGGCGTGCGCCGGGTCGGCTACCGGCTGGTCGACGGCCGCCTCGACTGGCTGCGCTGGAGCGGCCGCGAAGCGATCGGCGAGCCGGCCGTCGAACCGTTGCTCGGCAACGTCCGCGGCCTGCGCTGGCGCTTCCTGCTGAACAACAACCGGGTCGACGCATGGCCGCCCGGCGACAGCCGCAGCACGCTGCCCGACGCCGTGATCCTCGAACTCGACCTGCCCGACGCGGGCACCATCACGCGCCTGATCGCGCTCCGCTGATGCCGCCCCGCCACGCCCCCTCCGTCCGCCCGCGCCGCCGCCAGCAAGGTGCCGCGGTGATCCTCGCGCTGCTCACCGTGGCCCTCGTCGCCGGGCTCGCCGCCGCCTCGGTGGGCGACCTCGGCGTTGCGCTCGACCACGTCAGCGGCCGCCACGACCAGGCCCAGGCCCGCCAGCTCGCCCGCGGCGCTGTCGACTGGGCCCGCAACGTGCTCGCCGAAGACGCCCGCAGCAGCACCGTCGACCACCTCGGCGAAGCCTGGGCCGTCAAGATCCCGCCGACGCCGGTCGAGGAAGGCGAGGTCAGCGGCGAGCTGCAGGAACTCTCCGGCCGCATCAACCTCAACAACCTGGCCGGCAGCGACGGCGCCGACATCGTCGAAGTCGAGCAGTTCCAGCGCCTGCTGGCCTTGGCCGGCGTCGCCGACAGCGACGCGCTCAACCTCGTCGCCGCGCTGCTCGACTGGCTCGACGCCGACGACAGCCCGCGCCTGCCCGGCGGCGCCGAATCGTCCTGGTACGGCGCCCGCACGCCGCCGCTGCGGCCCGCCAACGCCCCCCTCGCCGCCGTCAGCGAGCTGCTCCAGGTGCGCGGCTTCACGCCGCAGCTGGTGGCCCGCCTGACCCCGCTGGTCGCCGCGCTGCCGGCCGGCACCAAGGTCAACGTCAACACCGCGCCGCCGGAAGTTCTCGCCGCCGCGGTGCCCGGCCTGTCCCTCGACGCCGCACGGGTGCTGGTCGTCCAGCGCGGCCGCGCCTGGTTCAAGGACGTCGCCGACTTCAAGGCCCGCCTGCCGTCGCAGGAACTGCAGCCCGACACCGCCCGCCTCGCCACCACCAGCCGCCACTTCCTCGCCACCGGCCGCGCCCGCTTCGGCGTGGCCATGGTGCGCATGGAAGTGCTGCTCGACCGCAGCCAGAACTGGCCCACCATCGTCTGGCAGAAACTGCTATGAGTACCCGCCTCCTCCTCGCCCTCGACGAACAATGGCCGGCCCGGCCCGACTGCCCGTGGGTGCTCCTCGGCGCCGACGGCCGGCCGCTCGCCGAAGGCCACGCCGAACCCCGCCACTGGCCGGCCGCCGCCGAGTGCGAAGTCGTGCTGACCGGCCCGCAGTGCCTGTGGCTCGAAGTGCCGCTGCCGCGCGGCGCCCGCCGCGACCTGCCGCGCCTGCTCGCCTACGCCCTCGAAGACCGCCTGCTGAAAGACCCCGACACCCAGCACCTGACCCTCAGCCACCGCCGCCCCGCCGACGACGGCGAGCGCGATCTGGCCGGCGTACTGGTCGTCGCCCGCGAGCGCCTGCGCCAGCTGGTCGCCCAGCTCGCCGCCATCGGCCGGCCGCCGCGCCGGGTGCTCGCCGAAGTGCAGACCGCCCCCGCCGGCAGCGACGCCTGGCAGCTCAGCCTGTCGGCCGGCGGCGCGATCCTGCGCGGCAGCCCGACCACCGGCCTGGCCCTCGACACCGATCTGCTCGCCGCACTGCTGGCCCGTCAGGCCGCCACGGCCCGCGCCGCCAACAGCGCCCCGGGCCACGTCGACGTGCACCTCGCCCCCGGCTGCCCGCCGCCCGACCTCGCCGCGCTGCAGGCCGACAGCGCCCTCGACATCCGCAGCGCCGCGCCCTACCTGTGGTGGCAGGGCGCCGACCGCAAGGCCACCAACCTGCTCCACGGCGACTTCGCCTTCCGCGACAGCGGCGCCGGGCGGCTCGGCAAGCTGCGCCCGGCGCTGGCCGTCGGTGCGGGCGCGCTGGCCGTGTGGCTGCTCGCCAGCGTCGGCGAAGCACTGTGGCTGCGGCATAGCCTCGGCCAGACCGGCGAGCGCATCGAACGGGTTTATCGCAGCACCTTCCCCGGCAGCCCGGTCGTCGCCCCCGCCGCCCAGATGCGCCAGCAGCTCAACCTCGAACGCGCCCGCCACGGCCTGCTGCGCGACGACGACGCGCTGGCCCTGCTCGCCCAGGCCGCCGAAGCCCTCGGAACCGACGCCGCCGGCGGCATCGCCACGCTGCGCTTCGAGGACGGCCGCCTCGACCTGACCCTCGCCGGCCCCGCCGCGGCGCGCGCCGAAGCCGTCGTCGGCCTGCTCGCCAGCCGCGGCCTGCTCGCCAACCTGCGCCAGGACGGCACCACCACCCACCTGCTGCTGCGCCGGGAGAACCTGCAATGAGCACCACACCGCCGACCGCCGCCGCCAGCGGGCCCTTCACCCGCCTCGCCGCCGCCTGGCAGGCGCGCAGCCCGCGCGAGCGCCGCCTGCTGCGCGTCGCCGCCGCGGTCGTCGGCGTGGCCCTCGTCATCGCCGCCCTCGACTGGAGCCAGACCCAGCGCGCCCGCCTCGGCCGCAGCCTGCCCCGCGCCGCCGCCCAGCTCGAACAGGTGCAGGAAGCCGCCACAGAGATCGCCCGGCTGCGCGCCCAGCCCGCCGCGCCGCGCCCCACCGGCCCGGCGCTGCTCGAAACCGTGCAGGCCTCGGCCAAAAGCCGCGGTCTCGGCCTGGTCATCCAGCCCGCCGGCGACGGCCTGCAACTCAAGGGCCAGGCCGGCTTCGACGACCTCGTCGCGTGGCTCGCCGCGCTGCAGGCCGACCAGGGCCTGCGCGTGCTGCGGCTCGAAGTGCAGCAGCAGGGCGCCGTGGCCAGCGTCGACGCCGTGCTCGCCGGCGGCAGCTGACGCCCCGTCCGCCCACCCGGACCCGATGCTCCGCAAGCTGCTCCTGCTCGCCGTCCTGACCGTCGCCCTGCTGATCGCCGGCGCGCCGGCCAGCCTCGTCGATGGCGCCGTCGCCCGCCTCACCGACGGCGCCCTGCGCCTGCAGCAGGCCGAAGGCAGCCTGTGGCACGGCCGCGGCATCCTCGCCAGCCGCGACGCCGGCGGCCGCAGCCTGACGCCGTGGCTGCCGCTGGCCTGGGATTTCGACACCGCCGCGCTCGCCCGCCTCGCCGTCGGCTGGACCTTCCGCAGCAACGGCAGCCCGCTCGGCGGCATCGAAGCCGGGCTGCACGGATTCGCCGCCGCCGGGCTGACCCTCCACGCCCCCGCCGACGCGGCGCTGGCGTCCCTCCCGCTCCCCGCCGCGCGGGCCGGCTGGCAGGGCGACCTGACCCTCGACGCGCCGCGCTGGCACTGCCCGCCCGACGGCCGCTGCAGCGGCGAGGCCCGGCTCCTGTGGCGCGGCGCCCGCAGCGCGCTGTTTCCCGGCCGCCCGTTCGGCGACTACGAAATCCACCTCACCGCCCGCGACGGCCACCTGCGCTTCACGCTGCAGACCCTCGCCGGCGCCATCGTCGCCAGCGGCCACGGCGAAGCCCCCTTCGGCCAGCCCCCGCGCTTCGACGGCAGCCTGCGCGGCGACCCCGAATTCCTCAGCCGCCTCCCCGCCATCGCCGGCGGCGCCGCCCGCCCGGCCGGCCGGGCGGGCGAGTTCGAAATCCACTGGCCGCCGCGGTGATCCGACCGCTCCTCAGCTTTTGACGCCGTCAAGGCCCTTCAGCAAGTCCATCAACTTCTTTTTTTCATCGGCGCTTTTATCGCCGCTCCCTTTACCTGCATCTACATCAGCAATCACTTCGTCCACATCCGAAAATATCGGTCGAAGTTCCTTTTGGTAACTCTTCAGAAATGCAACGACAAGCTTCTTGAGCGAGACACTTTCACCAGTCGATCTCTTAACCCAAGATTCTTGGGCATATTGAGACCAGAACACCCAGACCTGCTCTCGATCCCCTCTGTCAAGCGCCCCGATCTGAACTATCGCTTCCTGCCCCCCTTTCCAGCAACCTGACCACTTGCCTGAAACTCGATCAATGCCCGATGCGCCAGCGCCGTATCAGGAACCTTGAACGTGCTGGCTGCACGCTCAAATTGACCGAAACGCTTAATCGCCTCAGCTCTGACAGCACCAAGACCAACGGCCCCCTGCCTACCGTAATGCTGAAGATATGTCTGGACGATTCCCGACACCTTCAAACACTCATCGGGAAACAGATCAAATATTCGATCAGCAAGAATATCGTTGTTGGATGACGCCATTGTATCGACAACATTCTCTAATGTTGTCTTGAAAGCCGGATTTTCACTAACTTTCACCCCGCGCCTCCTTGCCTCGGCCAACACCTCAATCGACCGGATCATCTCGTCCCGCGCTGTATTTGAGAACGATCCTTTCTGCTCTGCCACATTAAGAAGCCCTTGAACACTGGCGATAACTCCAACGACTTCAAAATCGGCCACTCTCTTATCTATCGCAACTTCCATTTTGTTCTGCAACGAACTATTCACCGCTGAATCAACCATGCTATTGAATCCGGCATAGCCAATAAAACCAATTATCGCCAGAATTGCCGCCAAAACTTTTAGAAAACGCTCCTCACGCTCAAGACTTTTCCGGTCCACCTGATCACCAACCTCCGCTGCGATCAACTTGATCAGGTGCGGCTGCTTCGCCACCTCTGCCACAACCTCCTCGGGTGTCATGATTGCCCTCCTTTTTGAAATGCCGATCAGCATATTCATTAAAGATGCCGACTGTTCGAAGTCAAGGGGGCCGTGCCGCACCAAGAATGCCCAGGCAGCGCTCAAGAAGTTCGCCTCCGTGCAAAGGAGCGCTTGACGTGTCATGGGTTTGGGCGAAAATGATCCGTTCAACTGGAACCCACCGTACCGCACAGCCCACGCCATGAATCCGATCCACGCCGCCCGCGCCGCCGGCCAGCAAATCTGGCTCGACAACCTGTCCCGCTCGCTGATCAACTCCGGCCAGCTCGCCCGCCACATCGAAGCCGGTGTCGCCGGCGTCACCACCAACCCGGCGATCTTCCACAAGGCCATCGCCGACGGCCACGACTACCGGCCGGCCCTCGACGCGCTGCGCGGCGAGCAGCTCAGCGCCGAGCAGCGCTATGAGCGCCTCGTCATCGAGGACGTGCAGCGCGCCTGCGACGCGATCCGCCCGGTGTTCGACGCCAGCCGCGGCGACGCCGGCTACGTGAGCCTGGAAGTCTCGCCGGCGCTGGCCGACGACGAGGCCGGCACCGTCGCCGCCGCCCGCCGGCTGCGCGCCGCCGTCGGCCGCGACAACCTGCTGGTCAAGATTCCCGCCACCGCCGCCGGCGTGCGCGCCATCGAAACCCTGACCGGCGAAGGGGTCAGCATCAACGTCACGCTGATGTTCTCGCCGGCCCACGTCGACGCGGTGGCCGGCGCCTACCAGCGCGGCCTCGAAAAGCTCGCCGCGGCCGGCGGCGACCTGTCCCGCGTGCGCTCGGTGGCGAGCGTGTTCCTGTCCCGCTGGGACAGCCTGATCGACAAGCAGCTCGACGAGACCGGCACGCCCGAAGCGCTCGCGCTGCGCGGCCGGGCCGGCGTGGCGCTGGCCCGCCAGGCCTACCAGCGCTACCTGGCACGCTTCCACGGCGAAGGCTTCGCCACGCTGGCCGCGCAGGGCGCGCGCCCGCAAAGCATGCTGTGGGCCAGCACCGGCACCAAGAACGCCGCCTATTCCGATCTGATGTACGTCGAGCCGCTGATCGGCGCCGAAACCGTCAACACCCTGCCCGACGCCACTCTCGCCGCGTTCGCCGACCACGGCCAGGTGGTCGCCGACAGCGTGACCCGCGACGTCGCCGCGGCGGCCGACCACCTCGCCGCGCTGGCCCGCCTCGGGCTGGACGTGAACGCCCTCGGCGAACGCCTGCAGGCCGACGGTCTGGCGCAGTTCGCGACGGCCTTCGCCAAACTGCTCGAGCTGACGGCCTGACCACCCGGCAGGCACGAAAAAACGGCGCGAAGTTCGCGCCGTTTTTCATTCCGCCGGCACAACCGATCCGGCCGCCGTGTGCTCCGCCCGCTCAGTGCAGCTTGACGTGCGGGCGGGTCCGCCGCGTGATCGCCCGGGCGATCGTGTCGAGGATCATCTTGCCCCAGCCGTGCAAGGCCACCTCGTGCATCTTGTAGAGCGACATGTACATCAGCTTGGCGAACCAGCCCTCGATGAACAGGCTGCCGCCGGTGAGCCCGCCCATCATGTTGCCGACGGTGCTGTACTCGCCGAGCGACACCAGCGAGCCGAAATCGCGGTACTTGTAATCGGTCAGCGGCCGGCCCTTGAGGCGCGCCCTGATCTGCTTGATGAGGTGCGACGCCTGCTGGTGGGCCGCCTGGGCGCGCGGCGGCACGAAGCCCTTGTGCTCCGGCCACGGGCAGGCGGCGCAGTCGCCGATCGCGAAGATGTTGTCGTCGTGGGTGGTCTGCAGGGTCTGGCGCACCATCAGCTGGTTGACGCGGTTGGTTTCGAGGCCGTCGAGGGTGGTCAGGAACTCGGGGCCCTTGACCCCCGCTGCCCACACCACCATCTCGGCCGGCAGGAAGCGGCCGTCGGCAAAGCGCACGCCCTGCGGCTCGACCTCGGCCACCTTGGCATTGGTGTAGACGTCGATGCCGAGCTTGCCGAGCAGCTTCTCGGTGGCCGCCGACAGGCGCTCCGGCAACGCCGGCAGCACCCGCGGCGCGGCCTCGATGACCGACACCTTGATGTCGCGATTGACGTCGCCGCCGTCGAGGCCGTAGGCCACCACTTCCTTGGTCGTGAAGCGCAGTTCGGCGGACAGCTCGACGCCGGTCGCCCCGGCGCCGATGATCGCCACCTGCAGCTGCTCGGGACGCAGCGGCGTGTTCTGGGCGTGGGCGCGGACGCAGGCGTTGAACATGCGCAGATGGAAGCGCCGTGCGTCGGCCGCGCTTTCGAGCTTCAGCGCATGCTCGCGGACGCCCGGCGTACCGAAGTCATTGGACAGGCTGCCGACCGCGATGATCAGCGTGTCGTAACCGAAGGTGCGCGCCTCGGTGACCGTCTCGCCGCTGTCGTCGGTGAAGGGCGCGACGTGGACTTCGCGCCGGGCCCGGTCCAGTCCGGTCATCTCGCCGATCCGGAAGTGGAAGTTGTGCCAGTGGGAGTGCGCCACATAGACGACCTCATGGGCGCTCATGTCCATACTGCCGGCGGCGATCTCGTGCAGCTTGGGCTTCCAGACGTGGGTCCGCTTGCGGTCGATGAGGGTGACGTCGACCAGCCCCTGGCGGCCGAGGGTTTCCCCCAGCCGGGTGGCCAGCTCGAGGCCGCCGGCGCCGCCGCCGACGATGACGATCCGATGGGGCGAATGCTTCGCGGGCGTGTTCATCTGGTGTGCTCTCCTTCGCGACGAGCGAATGGTTTTTATTGGCCGAGGCGCTTCTGCCTCAGGCAGACAAGCTGAGAGACACCATCCTTGCAAAAATCTCGAGATTTGGCAAATAAAATTTGCTGCGGCGCAACAACCAACTCAACGGGCGTACCCGCCCAGACGCTCGACCCCGCCGATCTTCGCCCCCGCGCCCAGCCCTTTCTGACGGAACCAGCCGTGGTTCATCTCCAGCGCGAAGCGCGCCGGCCGGGCGGCGCAGTGGTTGTCTTCGGTCTGCGGCTGCATGTCCTCGACGTTGAGGATGCGCCCCTCGTCGTCGAGGAAGGCCACCGACAGCGGCAGCAGCGTGTTCTTCATCCACATGCAGTGCTGCCGGGCATCGGTGAACACGAACAGCATGCCGTGATTCTGCGGCATCGCGCTGCGCTGCATCAGACCGCGGGTGCGGTTGTCCTGGGTGGCGGCGACCTCGGCCTCGATTCGGTACATGCCGACCGTCAGCTCGGTCATCGGCATGGTGACGTCGGCGGTGGCCGGCAGGGCAAGGGCCGCGGCAAGAACGGCGGCGAGGCGCGACAGGGAGGATTTCATCGGACGGACCATCGGTGATCGGCAGGCGGCCAACCTTAGCATGCACGGCGACATCCACGGAAGCCGGTCCGGCCGCCGCGCATGCCATGCGCCTAGCGGCGCGGAGCCGGCCCGCGGCGCAAGGCGCGCCCGACCCGGGCCGGCGGCGCGGCGGCCGGTGCCGGCGGCGCGGCGGCCGGTGCCGGCGCCTGCCGCCAGTCGCCGGGGGCCAGCCCGTCGAGGGTCCAGTCGCCGATCCGCGCGCGGATCAGGCGCAGCGTCGGATGGCCGACGCGGGCGGTCATCCGCCGGACCTGACGGTTCTTGCCTTCGCGCAGGACGATCTCCAGCCAGCTGACCGGAATCGCCTTGCGTTCGCGGATC
>SSSX01000203.1 GCA_015657735.1 Zoogloeaceae bacterium | reverse complement strand
GAATGACCCCTGAATCCGCTCGCGTGACGTTCGCGTCGTTCCGCCATGACCTCAAGGTGGCGATGAAGGGCGCGGCGATCCGCAACGCCTGGTGTGCCGAGACATGGCCGATGCAAGTCGAACTGGTTGCCGACGCGCTGCTGCGTGGCAATGATCCTGAAGTTCTAGCGACCGCTTACTCAACTATTACGGAGAAAATATTATGCAATGGCGAGACGCTCAAATAGAAATCCCTGAAAATTTACAGATTTGCGTTGTAATTGGAGAGGCAAAAACAACTGGTGTAATTTCTCCGTATGTAGCTATGTATATGGCTGATGATGATACATTTCAAAGCATGGCTACCCATAAAATATTTATTCCACGTAAAAGAGCAAGATGGTGGTGTATTATTGATTTGCCTGTAGGGGTTCATCGTATGGATGTATTTGCTTTCAACCTATGAATAATAATATGAGACTCTCTGAAAGCACGATCCAGCGGCAAATCATCGAGTACCTGAAGATGCTCCTTGCGCGTGGTGCTGTGGCGTGGTTCTGCCGGGTGAACGGCGGAATGGCGCAGTACGGAGAACAACCGGTTTGGAACTACACGCTATCGCTACCCGGATTTGAAGACGCCCACGATGGCTACTCAGACCTGCATGGCATGTTATCCGATGGTCGCTACTTTGCGATTGAAGTAAAGCGTAATCGCAAAAAACCAACCAAACCACAACAGCGATTTCTGGATTCCGTTCGTCATGGAAACGGCATTGCTATTGTTGCTTACAGATTTGAAGACGTTCAAAATGCGTTGAGGATTGAATGATGACGCTACAGCCCGACAAGCGATTCAAGTACGGTGACAAGGTTCTTTTCATGCCGCCGCCAGCCGCTTACTCGAAACAGTGCAAGCAAGCGCGTTGTGTCGGAAAGAAGGGATTTGTTGCGAGAATGCAATCCGAAGAATATGGGCTAGTGGTTTTTCCTGATGGCCCATGCCTTTTAAATCTGAGATACTGCGAGAAGCAATAATGGAAAATCAATTAGCACATATTGATCAGCCCGCTTACTCTGTGTGCCGCACGCGCCGCGCGCCTATATTGGTTTGCCCGCATTGCAAGCGGGCCGTCATGGATTTTAGTTTTACGTCTGTAAATAAAGACGGCAGGCCATTCGACGTTTGGCGATGCAAAGAGCACGGCGATGTGGTGGCGATTTGGAGCGAAGTTGTTAACGAATACCGAAAGAGGATTGCACCATGGCTGCATGTGATTACTATCTTTGCGATATTTGCGAATGTAAAACTTTTTATGATTCCGCATTGTACGGCAATGATTTTCCGGTAAACCTCAATCCAACGACTTTACACCCATGGCCAGACGGCGACGTTGGAGGCATGGCCGTAATTTGCAAGGACTGCGCGAAAACGCATCGAATCGAAATCGTGACCATCGAGCCGGAGAGGTGATCCATGCCCGGCCACCGCAAGCGCCCGCCGCGCCCCTCCAACCGCCTCCCGAAGAACATTTTCGCGGTCCTGGCCGGAGACATGTCTAGCCTACGGGCTACGGTTGGCGATTTAAGCCGCCAAATCGGTTCAGGAAGCCACGCTACGAATGAGGCCGCTAGGGGTGCCAAGGGTACGTCAGGAAAACGCCCAGAATCGCAGAATTTACCCGAATTGCGCGAAAAGCCTCGCCCTTTAGGGCGGGGAGGATGTCAACGTTCGAGGGGAAGCCATGAAACCAGACGTGTTCGAGATCGGGAGCCGGGTCCGCAAGGTGGGCGGGAGCTATCAAGCCAACGGCACGGTTGTCGCGGCATTTAAGACGCGAGCCGGGAAACAGCGGTATGTCTTCGAGTTCGATGGGTTTGCCGGCATGTTGCATATCTTCAACCATGAGCAATTGGAGCCGATCAATGAGTCACAAAGCGAAACTATGAGAAAAGCTTTGATTGAATTACGCAATCTATTAGGGCGATAGGATTGAAAACCATGAATCACGAAAACATCCCCGAACTTTTGAAAAAGGCTATCAACTGTTGGGAGTCGATCCGAGAAGCAATGGTTGATTCCGATATTGTCGATCCCAAGCGCATGGTGCCGCACCTTGTGATCGATGCCTTTTTATCTGGGTATCGGGATGGATCAACGGATAGCCGCGACCACTACGTAAAAACCCAAGTTACACGCATCTACGGCGCTCACGGTGCCGATGTATTCGCGGAGGGCGTGCTCAGTACCAAAGGTGACTTGATTAAGATCGAGGGAAGCCGGTACATGGAAATCACGCCAGACGAAGCAGCAAGGCTTGGAAAAGAATTGATCCGGCTTGCGCGGGATGGTGGATGGATCGACCCGGAAGAGGATGATTGGAAATAAAACGATGACCAATACTGAATACATGCGGGCACG
>SSSX01000202.1 GCA_015657735.1 Zoogloeaceae bacterium | reverse complement strand
GCGATCAGTTTGATCGGCACATCTCGCAGATCGTCGTTGCCGACAACCGGCTGCTGTTGGTGGGCGAGTCTGGAACGCTGGCCGTCTCGCCGAACGGCGGAGAGAGCTGGACGTCGCTGACGACCGGCTACGAGGGTTCCTATTTCGGGGCCCTCGCCCTCCGTCAGGGCGCGCTTCTTGTTTATGGCATGCGCGGCAACGTATTCCGCTCGGGGGATGGCGGCGCGAGCTGGCAGAAGGTCGCCATTCCGACCACCAGTGCAATCAACGGCGGCGCCGTGGACGGCCAGGGGCGTGTCGTGCTGGTCGGCAACAACGGCCTGATCGCCATCAGCCAGGACAACGGCCTCAGCTTCGTCCTGCGCCATGCCCCCGAGGGGCGACCGCTGGCGGGAGCCAGGTTCGTGAATGACGATTCCATCGCCTACGTGGGTTACATGGCGGCGGGCAGGGTTCGCATTGCGCGGGATTGAGCGTTCGAAGTCGGGACAGATCCCACCAGAAAGGATTCCAGAAAATGAAGAAAAATACCCCCGACCTGCCTGTCGGCTGCCCGTTCGGCGGCGCCAACAGGCGGGCAGGAGAGCAGATTCATGGAGAGTTCACGTCGGATGAGTTCGCCGGCACCTTGATTGGTCGGGTGGGCTACCTGATCTTCCACTGGCGACGTGCGCTGCTGCTGGTTGGCGTGCTGGTCACCGCGGTGCTTGGCTATTGCGCCTTCCAGCTGCAGATCACCGCCGGCTTCGCCAAGATGGTGCCGACAAACCATGAGTACATGCGCACCTTTGCCGACTATCAAGGCGACTTCGGTGGCGCCGACAAGGTGTTGGTTGCCATCAAGGTGAAGGACGGTACGCTGTTCCAGCCAGCGGTGATGGAAACCGTTCGCAAGATCACCGAGGACATGTTCTACGTCAAGGGCGTCGAGCGGAGTTCGTTGACATCGCTGTTCACCTCCAACGTCCGTTACAACGAAGTCGTCGAGGAAGGTTTCAAGAGCGGAAACATCGTGCCGGCGGATTTTTCCGGCAAGCCGGACGAAATGGAGAATGTCCGGAAGAACATTCTCAAGTCCGATTGGGTAGGGCGCATCGTGTCGGCCGACATGACCGCGACGCTGGTGGTGGCAACCCTGTCGGAGCGCGATCCGGACACCGGTAACAAACTCGATCTGCGCGATATCGGCGCGCAGCTCGAAAATATCCGCGGCAAGTACGAGAACGGCCAGGTTTCCGTACATGTGATCGGCTTCGCGAAATCGATCTCCGACATTGCCCGGGGCGCCTCCAGCGTGCTGGTGTTCTTTGTTGCGGCGTTCGTGATCACCGCCGTTCTGTTGTACTGGTATTCGGGGTCGCTGATGTTGACCTCGTGGGCGCTGGTGGCGGCGCTGATCCCGGTTGTCTGGCTGCTCGGGCTGCTGCCGTTGATGGGAATGGGCCTCGACCCGATGTCGATTCTGGTGCCCTTCCTGATCTTCGCCATCGGCGTATCCCATGCGGTGCAGATGACCAACGCCTGGAAACTCGAAACCCTGCGCGGCGCCGACGGAGTGACCGCCTCGCGCAATTGTTTTCTCAAGCTGTTCGTTCCTGGCGCCACCGCGCTGCTGGCGAATGCGCTCGGTTTCATGGTGATCGCCTTCGTGGAGATCGAGATCGTCAAGGAACTGGCCATCACCGCCACCATCGGCGTGACGGTGATGTTGATGACCAACAAGATTCTTCTGCCCATCCTCCTCTCCTACATGCGTCTGTCCACCCGCGATGCGCAGTCGCTGCGGGGCAAGGAAACCGCCGGCGACTGGTTGTGGGTGCGCATGGGCTCGCTGGCAACCCGGCGCGGGGCGCTGGTGCCGCTGTCGCTTTCGATGCTGCTCGTGGTCGTCGGTGTCTGGCAGGCACGCGATCTGAAAATCGGCGACATGGGGAGTGGCGTGCCGGAGCTGCGAGCCGATTCCCGCTACAACCGCGATGTGGATATGGTC
>SSSX01000201.1 GCA_015657735.1 Zoogloeaceae bacterium | reverse complement strand
CGGGCCGATGGCGGCCGGCGTGAGGTCGACCATCAGCACGCCCAGCGCGTTGAGCTTGCGGCTGTTGTCGGCATGCACGTAGGCGCTGGTGGCGTCGAAGGCGATCTGCACGCCGTCGGCCAGCACGTGGGGCAGCAGCCCGTCGACGCCTTCCGCGGTGGTCTTGATGCCCATCTCGCGGGCCCGCTTGAGACCGTCCGACTCAGGATCGATCCCGACCATCCACACCGGCTCGAGCACCGGGCTGCGCTGCAGCTTGGCCAGCAGATCGGTGCCGATGTTGCCCGGACCGATCAGGGCGCATTTGATCTTCTTGCTCATGGGGAACAGGCATTCCTTCCAGGGGTTGGACACAACGGATGGAGCTGCGGCCGCCGCCGATGGCGACGCGCGGAGCGTCTCCCGACCGGGATGCAGGCATCGTCAGACTTCGATGCCGACACACCCATCCACCACCCGGGTAAGGTAGGTCTTCTGCGCTTCGACGGCGGGGAAGGTCAGTGCCTTCCCCGACTTGATGCAGAATTTGGCGTTGTGCCAGGGGCATTCGACCTCCCCGTTCTCGATCTCGCCATCGCACAGGGATGCGTCCCCGTGGCTGCAGGTGTCGTTGATCACGAAGAACTCGCCGTCCACATTGAAGACGGCGAGCGGCGGCAGCTTGTCGGGCTCGACGCGGAGAGATGAGCCGGGCTCGATTTCGTCGGTCTTGCAGAGGTGTAGAAAGGCCATGGTCTGCTTCCTGTATTCAATGGAGGTTCAGAAAAATCGGTCGAAATGAATCTGGCTGGCCGGAACCTTGTGCTCGGCCACCAGCAGACGGACGACGGATTCGATCATCGGCGGCGGGCCGGCCAGGTAGTACTCGCACTCCGCCAGCGGGGTGGAAAGCCGGTGCTCGATGAATTCATGGACGAAGCCGGTGTCGCCGCTCCAGTCGGCGCTGCCGTCCGGCTCCGGCGCCGAGATGACGGGGTAGAACTCGATCGCCGCCGCCGATCCTTCGAGCAGCTTCGGGACGTCGGGGATGTCCTTGGGCGTCCGCCCGCCAAACAGCATGACCGGGGTACTTCCGGCCGTCGGCAGGCTGGCGCTGTCCTTCATGATCGACATGACCGGCGCCAGGCCTGAACCGCCGGCGATGCCGACGATCCGGCGCGGGATGTCGCGGCGCAGGTAGGCAACCCCGTACGGGCCGTCGATCTCGATGCTGTCGCCGGGTTTCAGGGTGTCGAACAGGTGGCTGGACACCTGGCCGCCGGGCACCCGACGGATGATGAACTCCCAGTCTCCGTTCGGGTTGGCGAGGTTGGACATCGAGTACGCCCGGTTCTGCCCCACGCCCGGCACGGTCAGCATGGCGTACTGCCCGGCGAGGAATGCGGCCGGTCTGCCGGTCGAGAAGGTGAAGATCGACATGTCCGGCGTCACCGCGACGCGTCCGGTGCATCGCGCCGTGGCCCGGCCCGGGCGCACCGCGCTGGCGTATTCGGCGCCGCTGCGGATCTTGATGGTGCAGTCGCTTCTGGGCACGCACTGGCAGGCCAGGCGCTTGCCGCGCTCGCGTTCCTTGGGGCGCAGGCCGGGGGCGGCGGGGAACAGGTCGTCCACTTCGCCTTCGATCAGGTCGAACTTGCACGAGCCGCAGGCGCCCACATTGCACTCGTAGGCGAGCCCCAGCCCGTGGCGCAGGCCGGCGCGCAGCAGCGTGTCGCCGTCGTCGCAGGCATAGCTTGCGTCGCTGCCGCTGAGCGAGATTTGAAATTGGGAGGTCATGGTTGTCTCCGGATGGTTTTATTTATCTGGACGCGGGCAGGCCCAGCCAGCGCAGCGCGTTGTCGCGCAGCAGCATGCGTTCCAGCTCGGCGCCGAGGTCCAGTTCGCGGATGTGCGGTACCGGCGCCTTGTCGAGGATCACGAAGGGGTAGTCGGTGCCGATCAGGGTTTGCGACGCGCCGAACAGCGCAATCTGCTGGCGCAGCAGCACCGGGTTGTAGACCAGGCTGTCGAAGTAGAGTCGGCGCGAGGTTGCGAGGGGCGCCTCCGGCATGGATTCCTGCAGTGCCGGGAAAACCTGCCAGGCATGGTCGAGCCGTGCCGCCAGCGCCGGAAATGCTCCGCCGCCGTGGCTCAGCGCGATGCGTAGCGAGGGATGGCGGGCCAGGATGCCGCCGGTGAGCAGCGATGTCGCGGCCAGTCCGGTTTCGCACGGAAAGGCCAGAATCTGTTCGAGCGACGCCGGGCCGACCAGGCGATCCATTCCAGTCGGGCGAAGGGGATGGACGAAGACCGCTGCGCCGAGCTCCGCGGCGGCCGCAAAGAAGGGCTCGAATTCCGGGCTGCCAATAGGCTTGCCATTCACGTTGGTGCCGATTTCGACGCCCGCCAGCCCGAGCTCGCTGACGACGAACTCCAGCTCGCGAAGACACCGCGTCATGTCCTGCAGCGGCACCGCACCCAGCCCCGAAAAGCGCTCGGGATGGCGCTGGACCATGCCGGCGATCTGCACGTTCAGATGGCGGGCGAGGGCGGCGCCATCCTCGGCGTCGAGCCAGTAGGAAAGCAGTTCGGGCATCGGCGACAGCACCTGGCGTTCGATCCCCATCAAATCCATGTCGACGATCCGGGCGGCGCCATCCCAGCACTGGTTCGGAACGGTGCGGAAGACTTTGCCCGAGATCATCACGTGGCGGTGGCAGTGCTGCGCCGGGCTCATGCTCGGCCACGGCACGGCGTTCCCGCGTCCCCGGTAGGCGGGAAAGTTCTCGGGCACCACGTGGGTGTGGATGTCCACGCCGCGGCAGCACGGGTTGCTCATGGTCTCGCGCTCCGTCCGGTGTCGGGCTAGGCCGCGGCGACGCGGCCGGTCTTGAAGAACCCGGCCGTGACGGCGTTGAATTCCCCGGGCACCTCGTACTGCGGCCAGTGGGCGGAGTCGCCCTTCATGATGTAGAGCTGGCTGCCGGGCACGCGGTCGGATGCGGCCTGGGCCGTTTCGAGATCGTGGATGGGGTTATCGACGGTCCACAGGAACAGGGTCTGATTGCGGATCTGCTCCACCGGAATCAGGAATTCGTCGTGCCGGTTGATGATGCGGTTGATGATCGGCGCGACGACGCGGGTCTCGGGACGCAGATAGATGTTGAGCCGCAGGCCGATCAGTTCGTCGTTGACGAGGCTGCGGTTGTTGTCGTGCATGAGCCATTCCAGACGCGCACGTACAGACTGTTCTGTTGGTATGTTGTTAACATTTCGCTCGTTGAGGGCGATCAGGTTCTTCAGGTCCGCCTTGCCCTTTTCGGATACCACCGGCAGGCCGCCTGCGGTGTTGAGCATCAGGCGCTTGACGCGATGGGGATACTTGACCGCGAACAGCGCCGAAACCCAGCCGCCCAGCGATTCGCCCGACAGGTGGGCGGACTCGAGGCCGAGCGCATCCATCAGCTCGCCGAGCTGTTCGGCCAGCAGGTGCGGGGTGTACTCCAGTTCGGGCTTGTCGGACAGCCCGTGGCCGACGTAGTCGAAGGCCACCACGTGGAAATCCTGCGACAGGGCGATCAGGTTCTTGGCGTAGGCTTCCAGGTGGCCGTTGATGCCGTGCTGGAACAGGATGGTTTCCGCGCCGGGATCGCCGGCTTCGGCAATGCGGATCCGCCCGAAACTCCTGGTTTTGACGAAACGGATTTCGGTGCCGAGCATGTCGAGCCAAAGACTCATTTCAATTCTCCTTGCGGTTGTTGCAGTGTTTTTTTGGCAGTCGCCGGGCCGCGCTTTTTCTCTTCGTAAAGATTGCGGGCGGCCCGGTATGTCGTTTTCTTCAGGCGATCGAAGCGGTCCTGGTCGAACTGCCACAGCATCCGGACCGACAGACCGCGGATCGCGCTGAAGATGAGCCACAGGACGTCCTCCGCGTCGTCCCGTGCCAGCCCGCGCGACAGGAGCAGCCCGATCCACATGTCTTCCACCAGCGAGCGGGTCCGCCGGGCCGCGGCCCGCACGCCTTCGCGCAGCTCGGGATCCCGTTCGGCGGAAGCGAGCAGATCGAGTCCCATGGTGAAATCCTTGCCCAGGAAGAACTCCGACGCATCGTCGATCATGCCCTGGATCACATCGTCGTCCGGCTTGATGCTGGCGATACGCAGGCGGCTGGATTCCGCGGCGACGTCGAAGAGGGTGTCCACGACGGCGATGGTGAGCGCTGCCTTGGATGGAAAGTGATGGGTCTGCGCGCCGCGGGAAACGCCCGCCGCATCGGCGACATCGGCAACCCGAAAACCTGCGTAGCCATGAAGACCCATCATCCTGATGGCGGCCTGAATGATCTTCTCGCGCGTCTCGAGGCTGCGTTCGAGTTGTGTTTTGCGGACGGATGTAGGACGGGTCATGGCTGGGCGGGATCAGGATCGATGGGTGGCGAAGTCGTCATTATCCGTTCAGATTGGTTCGGGATGACCAACCGGCCGGTGCTCAGAGCATGGTACTACCGCCATTGACGCTGATGACCTGCCCGGTGACGAAGGACGCCGCCTTGCCGGCCAGGTAGACCGCCATGCTGGCGACTTCATCGACTTCGGCGGCCCGGCCCATCGGGATCACCTCCAGCACCTGGCGGGCGAAGGCCGGATTGACCTTCTCGACGTGATCCAGCGCGGCGGTGCGGACCGCGCAGGGGGCGACCGTATTGACGGTGATGCCGTGCCCGGCGAACTCGCGGGCGAGCCCGGTGGTCAGCCCGTGCATGCCGCCCTTGGCCGCGTTGTAGGCCGCGTGCTGCCACAGCCCGTTGCGCACCGAGTCGGCGCCGATGTTGACGATGCGGCCATAACGCATCTCGAGCATGTCGGGCAGGAAGACCCGGCAACACCAGAGCGCGGTCCATAGATTGCGGTCGATGGTGGCCCGCAGGGTTTCGGGCGTGTGCTCGAGGAAGGGCCGGATCACCCCGCCGCCGGCGTTGTTCACCAGAATCGCGACCTTGCCGAAGCGCGCCACGGCGGCCTGATGCATCGACTTAACGCAGTCCTCGTGCGACAGGTCGCCGACCCAGACCAGGGTTTCGGAACCTGTCTCGGCGCTGACTGCCGCGGCGGATTTGGTCACCGCATCTTCGAGCACATCGGCCATCACGACGCGCGCGCCGTGGGCCGCCAGCTGCCGCGAGATCGCCAGCCCGATGCCGTGGGCCGCGCCGGTCACGACGGCGGTGTGGCCGTCGAGATTGTTGTTTTGCGCTTCAGACATGGTGCACCTCGATCAAGCCGGTCTTGCCAAACCGTTCATCCGGCGTGCTGCCCCAGATGTCCATCGTGTTGGGATGCATTTCGAGCATCCGCGGCAGGCGCGCCGAATCCTCGGGCAGTTCTTCCATGCCGAAGCTGAACTCCATGGTCATCCCGTCCGGGTCGAGGAAGTACAGGAAGATCGAGGTCGACGGCAGGTGACGGCCCGGCCCGAAGACGATCTTGACGCCGGCCTTCTCGAGGCGATTGATCGCCTTGCCGATGTCGTCGATGTCGGTCACCATGAAATTGACGTGGTGCAGGTGGTTGCGGTCGCTGTTGCCGATCGCAAACGTGTGGTGCAGCGGATTCGGATAGCAGCGCATCCACGAGAACTTGTGTTCGACGAAGTCGGAAATCGCAAAGTTGAACTGGGTGTGCAGGTTGTGCACGGCCCGCTCGTAGTTCGGGCTCCCCACCACGACGTGGCCGATGCGCGCGATCTTCGTCACCGTCGGCACATAGGGCAGCGCAAGATGCGTCATGCGTTCGTAGCATTCGAACATCACGCCGGACTGCGGCTCGCGGACCCGGAAGGTCGGGCCCTGGCGGAGTTCGGCGCATTCGTCCATGCCGAGCCACCGCGGATCGAGCCCTTCGGCGAGGTAGAACTCGTAGGCGGCCTTGAGCGACTCCGGCGTCGCCATCTTGTTGGCCACCCGTTTCAGGCCGGGGGTGTCCGAACGGTACAGCACGAGGTTGTGGTGATCGGAACTGCAGCGCAGATAGGCGACGTCGTCGTGCTGTTCGACCAGGTCGAGGCCCATCAGGTCCCGGTAGAAGGGAACGGAACGCTCGAGGCTGGTCACGTTGAGCGCCGCATAGCCGAGCTTTTCGTAGCGAAATGGAAGTTTCATGGGGTGTTCCCTGTGTGAATGGTGTGTCGGCAGGCGGGGCCGGCACGCGCCGCCCCGCGCTGCCGACGGGGCTACAGCAGGATGCTGACCCGGCCCTGCGGACGCAGGCCGTCCAGATCCAGGTTGCAGCGTTTCTTGCTGATCTTCAGCCCGTCACCGTCCCGGCGCAGGCCGTAGTCGTAGCTCCCCACGTAGATGTCGGTGTTGCCCCACTTGGTGCGGTAAACCGCGAAGGCGGCATGCACCAGGATGTCGTTGCCGGAGGTGCCGAGCACCCGCACGTTGGTGACCAGATGGCGCGTCTTGGAGCGCGGGTACTCGGACCACATGGTCTTCTTGCCGAGGCGGATCACGCGCTGCTCGAGCCGCACGTAGTCGTCGGCGATATAGAACAGGTTGTTGTCGGGCTCGGCCGTGCGGGGCAGGTCGGTCGATGGCACCTGATAGACGGCGTCCTGCGTGTAAAGGCCCAGCCAGTCCTTCAGTTGCCAGCTGTCGAGGAGGTCCGCTTCGAGGAACAGGAGATCTTCGACTTCAGAGCGGGTAGGCAGATTCATCATGCGACTCCTTGTTCAGCGTGGCCGGCCGCCGGGGCGACGCGGCGGTTCCATTCTTTCCAGAACGAGCGCATCTGCACCTCGTCGTCGTAGCTCGGGTCCATCATGCCCTTGGAGATGTCGTTCCAGCCGGCGCCGGTCTCCAGCGAGTTGGCGTAGCCGGCCTGACAGGATTCGAGTGCCTCGTCGTCGGGGGTGGCGAAGCCGCCCGGGCCGAGGAACTCCAGAAAGTTGTCGAGGCGATACTTGCGCGCCCATTCCGATTCGGCCGACGGCGCCAGCGCCCAGCCGCTGATGTTCATGTAGTCGGGGGCCGCCGGATAGAAGGTGCGGAAGGTCAGGGCCATGATGTCGTTGATGACCAGATTCGGGAAAATCAGCAGGTTGCGGTTCTTGAAGCAGATCCGGTCGGCCTTGTCCTTGCCGTGCCGCTCGACCATCCGGGCGTGAATGGCGTCCATTTCGCGGCGGCCTTCCTCGCCCCACGAAGGAATCCAGTTGGCGATCGGGCGCCCCCACGGCGCGGTGTATTCGACGACGGCGTGGCCGCCGCCCAGCTCCCGGCCGATGCCCTTCAGCGCAACTTCGTTGCCCTTGGCGTGGGTGTTGGCCAGATAGTCGAGGTAGGTGGCGTGGGTGGTGGCGGCGTGATAGCCGTCGTTGCTGTTCTCCACCAGCAACTTCCAGTTGGCGCGGATCGCGTAGTCCTGCTGGCCGCTGATGACCACCATGCCTTCGGCCGACTGGTCGACCACCAGATCGAGGTACTCCCGGGCATTGCCCAGATAGTCTTCGAGGGAGCAGGCGTCCTGGTCGAAATTCACGAAGCACAGGCCGCGATAGTTCTCGAAGCGGGGCACCGGAACCAGATTGCCGCGGTCCTGGGATTTGAAGTCGGCGCTGTAGCGGTCGGCGCCGGGCAGGCTCTTGAGCTTGCCCTCGGCGCTGAAAATCCAGCCATGGTAGAAGCACTGGAAGTGCTTGGCGTTGCCCTTCGGCTCGCGGCACACCTCGGCGCCCCGGTGGGGGCAGGTGTTGAAGAAGGCGTTGAGCGTGCCGCTGGTGTCGCGGTTGAAGATCAGGTTGCGCTTGGCGACGATGCGCCGCACGAAGTCGCCTTTCCTGGCCACCTCCGATTCATGGCCGACATACAGCCAGCACTTGTTGAACACGGCGTCGTACTCCGCGTCCAGGATTGCGCTGTCGGTGAATGCCTTGCGTGCCACTTGAAACAGGCCGAGCTGTCCGTTGTCGCTGACCAGGCTGTCTTGCTCCGGTGTCCCCATTTGTTCCTCCGTAGTGTTGTCTGAAATTCATGGCGGGAAACGCCTCTTGGCGTACCGCGCCACGATCTCCGTTGAGGCGTTGATCGATGTCTCTCCTAGCATGGCCGGGGAGGTGAATGTACAGACCGTATGTTCGGTTTGTTGTGAATCTACCGGCCGCCATTTTTTTAGTCAAGAGATTTTTGGTTTGGTGGCCGGCGGTACGCGGCGGGGAAGCCGCGAGATTATTAAAAACCAATGTTTTTAAATGTTTAATTTTCTTTGAACGGATTTCTTGCAGCCGTTTTGCCGTTCGCCGAAGCAGGGTGGCCTGAATCAGGATGGAGATTTTGCCCGCCACATTGATGATTTAGTAGACAGATCGTACGGTTTGTTTATAGACTGAAATCGAAGTCAGTACTCAAGCCCGCGGGCGTGTGCTGCCTTCCTCGGCAGTCCGGGGCCGAGAAAACAACCAGACGCGATACAGCGTCGCACCTGCGTCGGACTGAACGGTGCATCAACGGCTCAACACATTGGAGACAAAGAATGAAGAGGCGCAGCAAAGGAAGGTCGGGCGCAGCCCTGACCGGAAAGGCGCGAGCCCGGCGGAGCATCCCGGGCGCGCTGGCGCTCGGCCTGTCGGTGGCGGGGATGGCGCAGGCGGGCGAGTTCTCGCTCGACAACGGGGCCGAAGGGCGCTGGGGGCTCAACATGTCGCTGGGGACGAGCATCCGCGCCGGCAGCCCCGACCGCGACCTGATCATGACCGGCAACGGCGGGCGTGCGGGCTCGAGCCACGACGACGGCAATCTGAACTTCGGCAAGGGCGATGCCTTTTCGACGATCGCCAAGGTGGTCGGCGAAGTCGGACTCAAGCAGGGCGATTTCGGGCTCTTCGTGCGCGGGCGCGCCTGGTACGACTACCAGCTGTCCGAAAAGGGCGTGCGCCACGGCCATTCGGCCAACGGCTTCGTGCCGGGCGAGAAACTCAATGACGGGGATTTCGACGACTCGTCGAAGTTCTCCGGGGCCCAGCTGCTCGACGCCTATGTGTCGTGGAACAGCTACCTCGCGGGCGACAAGCCGTTTGCCATCAAGTTCGGCAATCAGGTGGTGAACTGGGGCGAGAGCCTGTTCATCGCCGGCATCAACCAGTTCGGCGCCTTCGACATCTCGGCGTCGCGCCGGCCGGGCGCGCAGCTGAAGGAAATCCTGATGCCGATCCCGCAGGTCTCGGCAAACCTGGGGCTCACCGAAAATCTCAGCGTCGAGGCGTTCTACCAGTTCATGCACCGCAAGAACACGCTGGACGGCTGCGGTACCTACTGGTCGATCTCGGATGTGTACAACTGCTCGTCCAAGGGCGCCGTCGTTGCCGCGGGGCCGTTCGCCAACAAGACCGACTACGCCAACTTCAACACTTCGCCGACCGCCATCATGGCCAACGGCGGCGACCGCGACCCGTCGGACGCGGGCCAGTGGGGTCTGGCGGCGCGCTACTTCGCGCCGGAGATCTCCACCGAGTTCGGCGCCTACTTCGCTAACTACCACCAGCGCTCGCCGACGATCAGCATCCTGTTCAAGAACAGCCCCGCGCCGTCGGCGTTCTCGTCTGGCAACGCCGGCATGCAGTACGTCTGGGACTGGTCGGGCGAAGACATCAAGGTGTTCGGCCTGAGCGCCTCGACCAACATCGCCGGCTGGTCGGTGTTCGGGGAGATCAGCCGTACCGAGGATCTGCCGGTCCAGCTCAACGGCCTCGACCTGCTGCGCGGCGCCAGTAACGGCTTCGGCCCGCTGCTGGCCGACCCGCTGTTCGCCGGCAACCGCGGCACGAACAACGGCTTCCTCTACCACGGCTACGACCGCAAGGACAAAAACCAGGTCCAGATCTCGACGATCAAGTCCTTCCCGCGGGTGCTCGGTGCCGAAAACCTGATGTTCATGGGCGAAGTGGCCTACCAGCACTGGCTCGGCATCGACGATCCGGCAAGCGGCCGGCGCTACGGCCGCGGCTTCGTCTATGGCCAGGCCAGCTCCAACGGCACCGGCTGCAACGGTGTGAACGGCGGCGCCTACTGCGGTACCGGCGGCTTTGCCACGTCGAACGCGTGGGGCTACCGCATGCAGTTCGAACTCAGCTACCCGGACGTGGTGGCCGGCGCCAACCTCAAGCCGCGTGTGTTCTGGTCCCACGACGTGCAGGGCTACTCGGCCGACAACACCTTCGTCAAAGACCGCCAGATCCTCGGCCTCGGCGTACGGCTGGACTACCTGAACCGGTATTACGCCGACCTCAGCTACAACAACTTCAACGGTCAGGCCACCTACGACACGTTCCACGACCGCGATTTCTATTCCGCGGTCGTCGGGATGAATTTCTGATCAAGACAACGGAGACACGGACATGCACAAGGAAAATCATCTCTCATTGCCGGCGCTGGCGCTGGCGCTGGCGCTGAGCCTCGCGCTGGGCATGGCGGGCGGCGCCGCCCATGCGGAACTGAGCGCCGACGACGCCGGCCGCCTCGGCAAGGACCTTACCCCGATGGGGGCCGAGAAGGCCGGCAACAAGGACGGCAGCATTCCGGCGTGGGCCGGCGGCCTGACCAAGACGCCGGCCGGTTTCGACCCCGCCAAGGGCTACACCCACCCGATGGCGGCCGACAAACCCTTGTTCACCATCACCGCGGCGAACGTCGAGCAGTACAAGGACAAGCTCGCGCCCGGCCAGATCGAGATGCTCAAGCGTTACCCGAGCTTCAAGATGAACATCTACGCCAGCCAGCGCACCGCGGCCTACCCGCAGACGATCTACGACCAGGTCAAAACCGAAGGCGCCAAGACCAGGCTCGCCGAGGGCGGCAACGGCGTGCTGAACGCCGAGAAGACCACGGTTCCGTTCCCGCTGCCGAAGAGCGGGCTGGAAGTCCTGTGGAACCACATGTCGCGCTACTACGGCGGCACGTGGACCCGCTACAACGCCGAATTCCCGGTCCAGACCAACGGCGCCTTCACCCCGGTGACCCGCGTCGAGACCTTTGCCGCGCCGGCCGCGCTGGACAAGATCGAGCCCAACCGCCTGTATTACTACGTGGCCCGCCTGACCGGACCGTCGAGCGTGGCGGGGGACGGCATCCTGGTGCACGAGCCGGTCGACCAGGTGAAGGAAGGGCGCCTGGCGTGGATCTACAACCCGGGCAGCCGCCGCGTTCTGCGCGCACCGCAGTTCGCCTACGACGCGCCCGGCAACGGCGCCGACGGCCTGCGCACCATCGACGACCGTTTCGGCTTCAACGGCGCGCCCGACCGCTACGAGTGGAAGCTGGTCGGCAAGAAGGAGATGTTCATCTCCTACAACAACTTCAACCTGAGCAGCAAGGCGCTGAAGTACAAGGACATCATCCAGCCGGCGCACATGAATCCCGATCTCGTCCGCTACGAGCCGCACCGGGTGTGGGTCGTCGAGGCCAAGCTGAAGTCGGGCATGCGCCACGTGTACGGAAAGCGCGTCCTCTACATCGACGAGGATTCGTGGTCGATCGCCCACGCCGACCAGTACGATGGCCGCGGCGAGCTGTGGCGTGTCCGCGACGTGCACCTGATGCCGTTCTACGACCAGCAGATGACCTGGGGCATCGCCGAAGTGCTGTACGACCTGCAGGCCCGGCGCTACCTCGTCTCCGACCTGATGAATGAGGAACGCCCGGCCAGGTTCGGCGAAAAGCTCACCCTCAACGCCTTCTCCACCGAAGCGCTGCGCCGCCAGGCGAACTGACGGCGCCTGGACGGAGCGGCCCCGCCGTGGCGGCCGCTCCGTCCGGTCGCGGCCGCGCTGCCCGCCGGCGACCGCGCCGATCCCGCACTTTTCACCGAGCGTTCATCATGAAATCCCGGACCTACCTTGTTCCCCTGCGCCGTTCCCTCGGCGCGCTGCTGATGGGGGTGGCCTGCCTCGCCCTCCACGCCCCCGGCGCCCACGCCGCGATCGACCTTCTCGAACGCCCGGCGCGCCAGTCGCCGCTCGCTGCCACGAGCACGATGCTGACGGTTGCGCGGGCCGGCGAGCGCCTCGTCGCAGCCGGCGAACGCGGCATCGTGATCTACTCCGACGACCGGGGCGCGACGTGGAAGCAGGCCACGGTGCCGGTGTCGGTGACGCTCACCAGCCTGTTCTTCGTGTCGCCGCAGACCGGCTGGGCGGCCGGTCACGACGGCGTGATCCTGACCACCGGCGACGGCGGGGCGAGCTGGCAACGCCAATTCGACGGGCGGGCCGGCAACCGGATTGTTCTGCAGGATCTGCAAGCCCGGGTCGAGGCCGCCAGAATCGCGGTGGACCGCGCCGATGCCGCCACCCGCGAGGCGGCAGGCGCGGCGCTGGAGGCGTGGACTGCGTCCCTCGACGATGCCACGGCCGGCGCCGAGTTCGGCCCGTCGCGGCCCTTGCTGGGCCTGTGGTTCCGCAGCGCCGCCGAGGGGCTCGCGGTCGGCGCCTTCGGGCAGGTGTTCCACACCGCCGACGGCGGCAAGTCGTGGACGTCCCGCGGCGGACGAATCGGCAACAGCGAGGGCTACCACTACAACGCCATCACCGCGCTTGCCGATGGCAGCCTGATGATCGCCGGCGAGGCCGGCAAGCTGCGCCGCTCGCGGGACGGCGGCGAAACCTGGGAGACGCTGGACACCGGCTATGCCGGACATCTGTATGGCGTGCTGGGCCTGTCCGGTTCGCGCCTTCTGGCTTTCGGCTTTGCCGGCAATGCGCTGCGCTCCGACGACGGCGGCAAGACCTGGCAAGCCCTGCCGCGTCTCACCGCCAAGGCGCTGGTCGGCGGCAGCCTGCTGGCGGATGGCCGGGTCGTGCTGGTGGCCGCCGATCGCACGCTGCTGATCAGCGACGACCAGGGCCGCTCGTTTACGGTCAAGGCCGGCGCGTCGGGGCGACCGGTGGCCGGCGTGCTGCCGGGGCCGCTCCAGGAAAACCGGCTGCTGGTGGTCGGCGCGGGCGGCCCCGCCGTCCTGAATCTCGATAGCACGACACGGTGACATCCGATGACAAGACCTGAAACAAGCCTCAAGCAACTGGGCGATGCCGATCTCACGCATCACGGCAAGTTGCGCGCCTTCGAGCACTTCTTCGAGCAGCAGTTCGCCCGCCTGCGCCTGCCCGGACTCGGGTTCTTCCTGGTGGCGACGCTGCTGTTCGGCTACTTCGCGGCGCAGCTGCGCCCGGACGCCAGCTTCCAGAAGATGGTCCCGGCGTCCCACCCCTACATCGCGAACTACCTCAAGTTCGAGAACGAGCTGCGTCCGCTGGGCAACGTGATCCGCGTCGCCGTCGAAAACACCCGGGGCGACATCTACGACAAGGATTACCTCGACACCCTCAAGAAGATCACCGACGAGGTGTTCTACATTCCCGGGGTCGACCGCGGGGCGATGAAATCGCTGTGGACGCCCAACGTGATGTGGATCGAGGTGGTGGAGGAGGGGCTGAGCGCCGGACAGATCATCCCGCAGGGCTTCGACGGCTCGCCGGACGCGGTGGACAGCGTGCGTACCAACGTCGCCCGCTCCGGCATCGTCGGCACGCTGGTGGCGAGCGACCAGCGTTCGGCGATCGTGCTGGCGCCGCTGCTCGAAGTGGACCCGCAGAGCGGCGCGCGGATCGACTACGGCAAGCTGTCGGAGCGGCTCGAGACGCTGGTGCGCGACAAATACCAGAATGACGGCATCCGCATCCACATCACCGGTTTTGCCAAGGTGGTGGGCGACCTGATCGACGGCGCCAAGGCCATCGGGCTGTTCTTCGCGCTCACCCTGGTGCTCACGATCATCGTGCTGTGGCTGTACTCGCGCTGCTGGCGGAGCACCTTCGCGACGGTGTTGTGCTGCGGCCTGGCGGTGATCTGGCAACTCGGCATCGTGCGCCTGCTGGGCTTCGGCCTCGATCCCTATTCGATCCTGGTGCCCTTCCTCACTTTTGCCATCGGCGTCAGTCACGCGGTGCAGAACATCAGCACGATGGCCAGCGAGCGGGTTCAGGGGCGCTCGGCGGTCGACGCGGCGAAGGCCACCTTCCGGGTGCTCTTCATCCCCGGCACCATCGCGCTGCTGTGCGACGCGGTCGGCTTCTCGACGCTGCTGGTGATCGACATCGGGGTGATCCGCGAGCTGGCGATCAGCGCCAGCATCGGCGTGGCGGTGATCATCTTCACGAAAATGTTCCTGCTGCCGCTGCTGATGTCCTACCTCGATGTCAGCGCCGCCGGCCTGCGCCATCAGCGCCGGCGCATGGAAGGCAGCTACCGCTGGGCGCAGATCCTGTCCCGCTTCGCCGAGCCGCCGCTGGCGTGGGTGGCGGTGGGAATGTCGGCGCTGATCCTCGTCGGCGGTTTCACGATGAGCCGCGACCTCAAGATCGGCGATCTCGACCCCGGCGCGCCGGAGCTTCGGGTCGATTCCCGCTACAACCGCGACAATGCCTTTATCGCCAGCCACTACGCCACCAGCCCGGATGTCTTCGTGGTGATGGTGACGACGCCGAAGGGCGAATGCGGCGCCTATCCGGTGGCGGCCACGGTCGATCAGTTCCAGTGGGAAATGGAGAACCTGCCGGGAGTCGAATCGACCTCGTCCCTGTTCTCGTCGATGAAGAAGGTGCTGGCCGGCCAGAACGGCGGCGACATGCGCTGGCAGGCGATCACCCGCAACCGCTTCAGCACCAACGCCGCGCATCGCATGCTGCCCACCGAGCTCTACAACAGCGAGTGTTCGATGGTGCCGGTGATGATCTTCCTGCAGGATCACAAGGCCGAAACCCTGAGCCGGGTGGTGGCTGCCGTCGACAAGTTCGCGGCCGACTACAACGACGACAACATCCGCTTCGAACTCGCCGCCGGCAACGCCGGCATCGAGGCGGCCACCAACATCGTCATCAAGCAGTCCGAGCCGCTGATGCTGTTCCTCGTCTATGGGATCGTCGCGCTGCTGGTGTGGTGGGAGTTCAAGTCATGGCGCGTCACCGTGTGCATCATGGTCCCGCTCTACATCACCTCGATCCTGTGCGAGGCGATCATGGCCAGGCTCGGCCTCGGCGTGAAGGTCGCCACGCTGCCGGTCATCGCGCTCGGCATTGGTATAGGCGTGGATTATGGGATCTACATCTACAACAAGATGGAGTACTACCTCGAGCAAGGCCTCGCCCTGAAGGCCGCCTACTTCGAGACGTTCAAGACGACCGGCGTCGCCGTTGCGCTGACGGGCGTGATGCTGGCCCTCGGGGTGGCCACCTGGATCTTCTCGGACATCAAGTTCCAGGCCGACATGGGCCTGCTGCTGAGCTTCATGTTCCTGTGGAACATGTTCGGCGCGGTGATCATGATTCCGGCACTGTCCGCGCTCCTGCTCAAGCGCGATGCGGCGGAGCCGGGCGGACTCGGGTGGTTGAGGCTGGGCACCCGAGCCGGGCGCACATAGGCCTCAAGCATCCGGAGAAACCACCCAAGCCGCTCCGGCGCCGGGGCGCTGCAGCGCAAGCGCTCTCTTTGGCTTGGGCATCCAGCTATTCAGAACCAGCGCCGATATCACCAATCCGACGCCAAGAACTTCCCTGCCTGTCGGTATGTGGCCGCCCAATAAGGCAATGGTGAAGGCTGTTACCGGAACCAGATTGATGAAAAGTATCCCGCGGGCCGGGCCGAGGGTCCGCATTCCGGCGTTCCAAAACTGGAAGCCCATGACCGATGCTGCAAAGACAAGGTAGGCGAACTGGGGCGTGGCTTCGAGCAGGAGCGTCGCCGTAGGAGCTTTCGCTGCACCCACCGACAGGGCGACTATCTCCGCTGCGAGCACACTCAGCACACCGAGCGAAATCGTCAACGTGGTGTAGCGCAGTCCGGACCAGCCAGGAAATTCGGCGGCCCCCAAGGTGTAGAAAACCCAGCAGGTTGCGCCGATGAAAACGAGCGCTTCGCCGTGTCCAGCCTGTCCTGCCAACAAGGCGGCTGGGTTCCCCCGCGTCACCACCAGAACGACGCCAAGGATGCCCAAGGCAACTGCCGTCGCCGCTTTCGGGCGTGGCCAGGTACGACTGCGCACCGTGGCGATGCCAATTGAAATCAACGGCATGAGCGCCGGTACGACCGACGCGTGTTCTGGCCGCGCATTGTTGAGTCCGAGAACGAGCAGTAGGCCAAATCCTGCAAAGCCGAGCGTACCGAGCCACCACAGCCGGAAGGCTTTGCCTTGGGTAGCAAACGCCTCGCGCCCCTCAACGGCAAGCAGAATGACGAGAAAAACCAAGGCAGCAAAGCCGAAGCGGACCAGTGTCAGGGTGAACGGGTCAATTTTTCCCAACAGTGGCTTCATGATGGGAAACATCCCGCCCCAAGTAATCGCGGTGGCTGCCAGCATTCCACTACCCCGCAACCGCGGTGATATCTGCGACATTCGAGCACTCCTTTGGACTGAAGGCGCGGACGATAGCTGTGGAATTAAATTCATGGAATGCCTAAAATTTCGCAATGACTGCGCAAAAAAACACAGCCAAGGGGGCTTCTGCCAAATGGGATCTTCTGCGAGTCGTGCTGGCCTTGGGGCGAGGCGGCACACTCTCGGCCGCCGCACGGATACTCGGCGTGGATCACACGACGGTCGCCCGGCACCTCGAAAGCCTGGAGCTCGAATTAGCTGCGCCGCTGTTCGAACGCAGCCCGCTCGGCTTTGCCCCAACCCCGTTGGGTGACGAGGTGCTGGCGACGGCCGAGCGAATGGAAGGCGAAGTCATCGGTTTGTTGAGGCGCAGCGAGGGCACGGTCAGCGGTCTGACCGGGCTTGTACGGCTGACGACCACGCCATTTCTTTCGGCCAGGCTGTTTGCGCCGGCACTGGGTGGGTTCTTGCGATTGCACCCCGGCTTGCAGGTACAACTGGTGGGCGATAACCGAACTCTGGATTTGTCCAGGCGGGAGGCTGATGTCGCGGTGCGCATGTCTCGCCCTCAGGCTCCGGGGCTGGTGACTCGACGCCTCGGAGAAATGGCTTACGCGTGCTATGCATCAGCGACAGATATGCGGCCATTTGCGGAGCAGATGTTCCTGGCTTACGAGGACGCGTCCAACGCTTTGGCGCAGGAGCCGTTTCTTTCCAAACTCGTCGCTCCCGAAAGAATCGCACTCCGCTCAAACCTGACCCAGGTGCTGATTGAAGCCGCTCGAGCGGGTGTCGGGTGTGCGGTCTTGCCCTGCCTGGCAGGTGAAAGAGATGCATCCCTGCGACGGGTTCCGTCGCCCGGTGCAATGCAGGCGATGCCACTTTGGTTGGCCTACCATGAGGATTTGAGACGAAGCCCTCGATTGCGGGCCATCACCGAGTTCATCGAAACAGTAGTCTCTGCCAGCCGCCAAGCGTTGGTTCCCGACGATTTCCCTTTTGACTTACTACAGGGCAAGCAGCCGACGTTCTAGCGGCAGTTTCCGGGTTGTTAGCTTCTGCTTTTGGCCAAAACGGAAGTTGCCTGAAAGATTGGCAATGTCTGCAATCCATTCCGAAGCGGACAATGCAGTTGAATGAATTAATCTCCTGACTGAAAAACAACTTCTCTCTTTGGCCCGAACAGCCAGGCGTAGTTACTCGGAGAAATCCCCGTTTTTCTCAAGAATGCCGCGGAGCCTTCGTACCCCATCGTGAAGCTGGTCACTTGTAAAACCACCAAAACCGAGCATCAGCCCGGATAGCTTCAAATTGCCGGAACACATCGGCGACAAGGCCCGCAAAGCGATACCAGCCGTGGCCGCAGCCTGCGCAACGGTGACATCGTCGAAGCCATCCGGCAGCCAGACAACGATATGCATTCCCTGGTCGGCCGGCTGGATGCGTAATTCCGGCAGTTCAAAACGCAATGCATCGATCAGGGCCTGGCGTCGTTCCGCATAGATGTTGCGGATTCGCCGGATGTGGGTCTCGAAGTAACCTTCTTTCATGTACGCCGCGATTACATGCTGTTCGGTCAGTGGCGAGCCGCGCCCCATCAGCGCACGGGCGCCGACAAAGGCTTTCACCAGGCAGTCAGGCGCGACGATGTAGCCCAGACGAAGGGAGGGCGCCAGAACCTTGCTGAACGTTCCCAGATAGATCACCCTGCTGCTCTCCATGCCTTGCATGGCCGGGAACGGCTGGCCGGCATAGCGCAACTCGCTGTCGTAGTCGTCCTCGACAATCCACCCGCCCGACTTTCTGGCCCACTCGATGAGCGCCAGGCGCCTGGGCATGCTCAAAGGCATCCCCATCGGATATTGATGCGAAGGGGTCACGAAGGCAGCCCTGGCTGCCGGACAGGTTTCCAGCGCGCTGGCCACGTTGAAGCCGTGGCCATCCACGGCAATTCTGCGGACTTCGATACCGCGCTCGGCGAGTACCGCAGTCAGCCCCGGATAGGCGGGGTCTTCGGCCCATGCCGCATCGCCGGGTGACAGCAATACCCTGGCAGCCAGATAGAGGCCCTGTTGCGTGCCCTCGGTGACGACGATGTTCTCCGGCCCGCAACGAACTGCCCGGGCCTTCCGCAGATAATCGGCAATTGCTTCCCGCAAGCTCAGCAGGCCTTTGGCGTCGCTGTAACCGCCTGGTGCCGCGGCTGGTGACCCACGGACCCGGTTATTGAGCCGCCGCCAGTGGTCATCCAAGGCGACGGCACCTTCTGGCACCGCAACGGAAAACGGGACCGGTGGGAGCGGAGCCAGGTGCTCGGCAATTTCGACATAGCGCGCGGCGGAGCCAGGCGGGGATTGCATGCCGCCTGCGTCGCTCACCGGGCGACTCTGCGGCGCGGCAGGCGGCGGATGCAGCGTCGCCGCCACCCGTGTGCTGGACCCCGGCTGTGCGTCGAGACAGCCCTCGGCGATCAGCTGTTCGTAGGCTTCGGTTACCGTTCCCCGCGATATGCCCAGGGACTCCGCCAGTACCCGGGTGGAAGGGACCCGCTCGCCCGCAGCCAGCTCCCCTCTGGATATCGCGCTGCGTAACGCCTCGGCCAGCTGCCGGCCAATCCCGCCGTGGCTGCGGTCAATCATCCCGAGGGCCGGAATCTCAATCAAAAGCTGGCGACGTGGCACAAGCAGGCACCTCGATGCAATCAAACTGGTCCAGTAATTTTGTGGATAACTGGCACTTCATGATAGTCCTGTTTGGCGAAACAATGCACCCACGAACTGACCTGCGAACTGACCTGCGAAAGGACCTGAAATGCACTGCCCGTCGATGTTTCGCGAACAACGCCTCGATGTCCTCCATGGCTTGATAAGCGCTCACCCGCTGGCGACACTGATTACCGCAGGCAGCAACGGCCTGATGGCCAACCTGATTCCATTTTCGCTTCACAACGGCGGAGAGCACGGGATACTGCGTGCTCATCTGGCGCGGGGAAACCGGCAACTGGATGCGCTCCGTGAAGCCACCGAAGCATTGGTGGTTTTTCAAGGGCCAGACTTCTATGTGTCCCCCTCGTGGTATCCATCCAAAGCTGAACACGGCAAGGTTGTGCCGACCTGGAACTT
>SSSX01000200.1 GCA_015657735.1 Zoogloeaceae bacterium | reverse complement strand
GTGGCCAGCGTCGCGAGTTCGGGGACGCTGATCAATTGAGTGAAGGGCTGCGGCATGGAGGCGCCTCAGGCGACCGGGGACTCGGCGCCCGTCAGCCAGGCTTCGGCGTCGTCGGCATCCTCGAAGACGCGGACCGTGGCGTCGACGAACATCTGCGACAGCCACGCGCTCCAGGTGACCCACTGATCGTCGGTGAGGATCGCGATGCGGGCGAAATCCTGGGCATGGGCGCGGGCGAAGCGGATTTCCTCGAGCGCCATGTCGACGGTGAAACCGCTCATCTCGCGCAGGTCGAAGAACAGATTGACCGGCCCTTCGAACTGCACCTTGTAATTGACGATCTCTTCGAACTCCTTGTAGTCGGCCAGCGTGAATTCGCCGAACACGGTGAGGTTGACCCGGTTGTCGTTCTGGTCGGTGGTGATCATTGCCTGCGTCCTTCCTGAGGCTGACTGGATGCCGCCAGTGTAGTCCGGCGCCGCGCCCGCTTCAATCGGACTCCATGGCCGGCGCGCGCTGCCGCGAGGCGAGCGACACCAGGATGCCGCTGGCGATGATGATCGCGATGGCGCTCACCGCGGTCCATGGCAGCCTTTCGTCCCACAGCGCGACGCCGAACAGGCTCGAGAAGATCACGGTCGAGTAGGACAGGTTGGCCGACACGACCGTCTTGCCGTAGCGGTAGGCGCGGGTCATGGCGAGTTGGGCGCAGCCGCCGAATCCGCCGACGCCGAGGATGATCGCCGCGCGCGGGCCGTCGATCGCGTGCAGCGGACCGGCGGCCAGCGCCCAGGCCACGCCGAACAGGCTGGTCACCGCCGAAAACCACAGCACGGTGCGGGCTTCGGGTTCGCCGGCGCGGCCCAGTTCGCGCACGTTGACGTAGGCCAGACTGGCCAGCAGCCCGGCGCCCAGTCCGACCAGGGCGCCATGCCATTGCTCGGCCTGCAGCGTCGGCTTGAGCAGCAGCACGATGCCGACGAAGCCGAGCCCGACCGCCGCGAAGACGCCGCGCCCGATCGGCTCGCGGAACCACAGCACAAGCAGCAGCGCGACGAACAGCGGAGAGGTGTAGCTGAGCGTGACGGCGGTCGCCAGCGGCAGCACGCCGAGCGCGAAGAAGTAGCACATCAGCGACAGCGTGCCGGACAGGCCCCGCGACAGTTGCAGGCGCCAGTGCGGCGTCGCCGGCGGAATGCGCTGCCAGCGCACCAGCAGCGCCATCAGCAGGAAGCCGACGAAGCCGCGGTAGAACACCAGTTCGCCGGTGGAAAAATGGGCCGCGCCGAGCTTGACGCAGACGCCCATGCAGGCGAACAGCAGGCTGGCGACGATCATCCACAGGGATTGCATGGTGCGGTGCGGCAAATGGGAAGCCGCCATTCTACTGGAGTGCCGGCCGCAGCTCCGGATGTGAAAAGCCCCCGCGGACTTGCGTCCGCAGGGGCTTCAACCAAGCGTGCCGGTGAGGGATACCGGCCGATCGGGTTCTTCTTAGTGGAACTGTTCTTCTTCGGTCGAGCCGGTGAGGGCCTTGACGGAGGAGGAGCCGCCCTGGATCACGGTGGTCACGTCGTCGAAGTAGCCGGCGCCGACTTCCTGCTGGTGGGACACGAAGGTGTAGCCCTTGTCGCGCGCGGCGAATTCGGGTTCCTGCACCATTTCGGTGTAGTGCTTCATGCCTTCGCCGCGGGCGTAGGCGTGGGCGAACTTGAAGGTGTTGAACCAGTTGATGTGAATGCCGGCCAGGGTGATGAACTGGTACTTGTAGCCCAGCGCGGACAACTCGTCCTGGAACTTGGCGATGGTGGCATCGTCGAGGTTCTTCTTCCAGTTGAAGGACGGGGAGCAGTTGTAGGACAGCAGCTTGCCCGGGCAGGCGGCATGCACGGCCTGCGCGAACTCGCGGGCGAAGCCGAGGTCCGGGGTGCCGGTCTCGCACCACACCAGGTCGGCGTAGGGGGCGTAGGCGACGCCGCGGCTGATGGATTGCTCGAGGCCGTTGCGGACGCGGTAGAAGCCTTCCTGGGTGCGCTCACCGGTGAGGAAGGGCTTGTCGTTGGCGTCGTGATCGGAGGTGATCAGGTTGGCGGCTTCCGCGTCGGTACGGGCCAGGATCAGGGTCGGGACGCCCATCACGTCGGCGGCGAAGCGGGCGGCGATCAGCTTTTCGCAGGCTTCCTGGGTCGGCACGAGAACCTTGCCGCCCATGTGGCCGCACTTCTTGACGGCGGCCAGCTGGTCTTCGAAGTGCACACCGGCGGCACCGGCGGCGATCATGTTCTTCATCAGTTCGAAGGCGTTCAGCACGCCGCCGAAACCGGCTTCGGCGTCGGCCACGATCGGCAGGAAGTAGTCGACGAAGCCTTCGTCACCCGGATTGATGCCACGCGACCACTGGATCTCGTCGGCACGCTTGAAGGTGTTGTTGATGCGGCGAACCATGGTCGGGACGGAGTCGTAGGCGTACAGCGACTGGTCCGGGTACATGGTTTCGGAGGTGTTGCCGTCGGCCGCGACCTGCCAGCCGGACAGATAGACGGCTTCCAGGCCAGCCTTGGCCTGTTGCATGGCCTGGCCGGCGGTGATCGCGCCGAAGGCGTTCACGTAGCCCTTCTTGGCGCCGCCGTTGACCTTGTCCCACAGCGTCTGCGCGCCGCGCTGGGCCAGGGTGTACTCGGGTTGCAGGCTGCCACGCAGACGAACGACGTCAGCGGCGGAGTAACCGCGCTTGACGCCCTTCCAGCGGGGGTTTTCGGCCCAGTCTTTTTCGAGGGCGGCGATTTGCTGTTCGCGAGTCAGAGACATACAACATCCTTTACTGATTAAGAGAAGGGGAAGCCAAGGGACGCAAGCTTTGCCTTCGCGGGCCACACGTTGCGACAACTCCTGAGCTGCTTGAGCGCGTTGCGGGGAGCCGGGGAAAGCTGTTCTGCAACGTCGATCAATAGGCGACAGTATAGGCAGGATTTTGCATGGCAGCAACAAGTCTTATATAAGACATAAGAAATAAATAGTTTATTTAAATCAGTGTCTTGATGTTTTGTTTTCGCACTGTGAAATCAAAGCGGCGCTGGTGAAATGAAAATTCGCTGCGCCGCGTCGTCAAATTCTGCACGAATTACAGCAGCGGGGCCTCGGACACGATCACGCCATCTTCGTCCGCGTACAGCCACTGGCCGGGCACGAAGGTCACGCCGCCGAAGGTCACCGGGATGTCCGCATCGCCGGCGCCCTTCTTGATGCTCTTCATCGGGTGGGTGCCGAGCGCGAAGACGCCGATGTCCATGCCGGCGATCGGGCCGGAGTCGCGGATGCAGCCGTACATGATCACGCCGGCCCAGTTGTTGCGTACGCCGAGCAGCGCAAGCTGGTCGCCGACCATCGCGCAGCGCATCGAGCCGCCGGCATCGACGACCAGCACGGCGCCGTTGCCGGCGGTTTCGAGGGTTGAGCGGACCAGTGCGTTGTCCTCGAAGACTTTCAGTGTGCGGATCGGTCCCGCGAAACGGGTCCGGCCGCCAAAGCTGCGGAACATCGGGGTGACGGCGCGCACTCGGCCTTCGTTGGCGTCGCAAAGATCGGTGGTCTGGAATTCCATGGCTGCTCCGTGAAAATCGAAAAAAGGACGGTCGTGCCCGTCGTCCCGCAGGGGGCGTACCAATGCAAACGGGCGGCCCAGGCCGCCCGTGTGTCATGAACGACGTGCGTGCGGAAACTATACCGTAGCTTCCGCCAGTTCCTCGAACTGCAGCAGCGCCTTGCCGTTGTCGTCGATGTCGATGGTGACGCTGCCGCCGTTGGCCAGGCGGCCGAACAGCAGTTCGTCGGCCAGCGCCGCACGGATCGTGTCCTGGATCAGGCGGGCCATCGGACGGGCGCCCATCAGCGGATCGAAGCCCTTGTGGCCGAGCCAGTCCTTGAGCTTGTCGGTGAAGTGGGCGTCGACCTTCTTCTCGTGGAGCTGGGCCTCGAGCTGCATCAGGAACTTGTCCACCACCCGCATGATGATGTCCGGGTCGAGGGACTTGAACGAGATCGTGCCGTCGAGGCGGTTGCGGAATTCCGGCGAGAACAGGCGCTTGATCTCGGCCATCTCGTCGCCGACCTCGCGTTTGGCGGAGAAACCGATGACGGACTTCTGCATCGACTCGGCGCCGGCGTTGGTGGTCATGATCAGGATCGTGTTGCGGAAGTCGGCCTGGCGACCGTTGTTGTCGGTCAGCGTGCCGTGGTCCATGACCTGCAGCAGGATGTTATAGATGTCCGGATGGGCCTTCTCGATTTCGTCGAGGAGCAGCACGCAATGGGGCTTCTTGGTGACCTGCTCGGTCAGCAGGCCGCCCTGGTCGAAGCCGACGTAGCCCGGCGGTGCGCCGATGAGCCGCGACACGGCGTGGCGCTCCATGTACTCGGACATGTCGAAGCGGACCAGTTCGATGCCCAGCGTGTAGGCCAGCTGGCGGGCGACTTCGGTCTTGCCAACGCCGGTCGGGCCGCTGAACAGGAAGGCACCGATCGGCTTCTGCGGGTTGCCGAGGCCGGAGCGGGACATCTTGATCGCCTTGGCGAGGGCGTCGATGGCGGCGTCCTGGCCGAAGACGACGTTCTTCAGATCACGGTCGAGGGTCTTCAGCGCGGCACGGTCGTCGTTGGAAACGTTGCGCGGCGGGATGCGGGCGATCTTGGCGACGATCTCCTCGATCTCGGTCTTGCCGATGAGCTTTTTCTGGCGCGATTTGGGCAGGATGCGCTGGGCGGCACCGGCCTCGTCGATGACGTCGATGGCCTTGTCGGGCAGGTGGCGGTCGTTGATGTAGCGGGCCGACAGCTCGGCGGCGCTCGACAGCGCCGAGGCGGAATACTTGATGCCGTGGTGCTGCTCGAAGCGCGACTTGAGGCCTTTGAGGATCTCGACGGTTTCATTGACCGACGGCTCGACCACGTCCACTTTCTGGAAGCGCCGCGACAGCGCGTGATCCTTCTCGAAAATCTGCCGGAACTCGGTGTAGGTGGTGGCGCCGATGCACTTCAGCTGGCCCGACGACAGGGCCGGCTTGAGCAGGTTCGAAGCATCGAGCGTGCCTCCGGACGCCGCGCCGGCGCCGATCAGGGTGTGGATCTCGTCGATGAAGAGGATCGCGTTGTGGTGCTCGACGAGCTGTTTGAGCACGGCCTTCAGGCGCTGCTCGAAGTCGCCGCGATATTTGGTGCCGGCCAGCAGCGCGCCCATATCGAGGGCGTACACCTGGGCGTCGGCGAGGATGTCGGGCACCCGGCCTTCGACGATGCGCCGCGCCAGGCCTTCGGCGATGGCGGTCTTGCCGACACCGGCCTCGCCGACCAGCAGCGGGTTGTTCTTGCGGCGGCGGCACAGGGTTTGGATGACGCGCTCGACTTCCTTGTCGCGGCCGATCAGCGGATCGATCTTGCCGAGCAGGGCCTGCTGGTTGAGGTTCTGCGTGTAGTTGTCGAGGGCGCCGCCGGGAGTGGTGGCTTCCTGTTCCTGCTCGCCCGATTCGGCGTCGCCCGACGGGCGCTGCGGAGTGGCGCCCGGCTGCGGCGTTTTGGTGATGCCGTGGGAGATGAAGTTCACCACGTCGAGGCGCGAGATGTTCTGCCGTTGCAGGAAGTAAACCGCGTGGGAATCCTTTTCGCCGAAGATCGCGACCAGCACGTTGGCGCCGGTGACTTCCTTCTTGCCGGACGACTGGACGTGCAGGATCGCGCGCTGGATGACGCGCTGGAAACCCAGCGTCGGCTGCGTGTCGATGTCGTCGGTGCCCTCGACCTTGGGCGTGTGCTCGTTGACGAAATTGGTCAGTTCCTTGCGCAGGTCGTCGATCTTGGCGGCGCAGGCGCGCAGGACTTCGGCGGCGGAAGGGTTGTCGAGGAGCGCCAGCAGGAGATGCTCGACCGTGATGAACTCATGCCGCTTCTGCCGCGCTTCGACAAAGGCCATGTGCAGACTGACTTCCAGTTCTTGCGCGATCATTTCAGTTTTCCTCCATGACGCACGCCAGCGGATGCTGGTGCCGGCGCGCGTACGCGATGACCTGCTCGACTTTGGTGGCTGCGATGTCCCGTGGGAATACGCCGCATACCCCAACGCCCTCTCTGTGGACTTTGAGCATGACCCGCGTCGCTTGTTCGCGGTCCATGGCAAAGAATTTCTGTATCACGGTCACCACGAAATCCATCGGGGTGAAATCGTCGTTGAGGAGCATGACTTTGAAGAGAGGTGGCGGTTTGACCCGCGTGACCTCCGACTCCAGTACCGAGTCTTCCTGCTTTTTGATGACCATGCGACCCATTCTAAACAACCGCGATGATTGTGCAAGAGAGAATTGGCACAGTTTCTCGGGGTGTCGCCGGGGTTCTGCGCGCCTCTTTATGGTGCGCCGCAGGAAAATATTAAGTAACGATTTAATAAGGATTTTGTAGTTTTGGCGGCGAAAATCGACAAAAGTTCTATCGAATAATGCTGCAAAGCACAAAAAAATCCCGCCGACAAATGCGTTGACGGCGTGAATCAAGTCACGTAAAAGTTGAGGCGTGTTCGTGCCATGGCAAAGGCGACGTTCGTGCGTCGCGCTTTCAACGGAACAGCGTTGGAAGTCCTTCGCGGAAGTTCTCCCCTTTCCCTGACCCGACCGCACACCGGAAGTCCGGATCGTATTAGTGAAATCAAGAAGGAAATTGCAATATGGCAACTGGTACTGTTAAGTGGTTCAACGACGCCAAGGGCTTCGGCTTCATTACGCCGGACGATGGTAGCGAAGACCTGTTCGCGCACTTCTCCGCGATCAACATGAACGGGTTCAAGTCGCTCAAGGAGGGGGAGAAGGTTCAGTTCGAGGTCACTCAAGGTCCGAAGGGCAAGCAAGCGTCGAACATTCAGCGCGCTTGATCTTCGCGGCCGGGCAGGGCTTCTCCTGGTCCTGACGTCGTGATCCGCAGCCGCCGGCACATGCAAGTGTGCCGGCGGTTTTGTTTTTGGCGTGTGCATGTCGCGGCGGGTGGAGAGGGCGCGGGCGCGGAAGCGGCGGGCAACAAAAAACCCGCTCGGGGCGGGTTTCTTGTTTGAAGCGGGTGGTGCAACAAGCGGTAATCGCGTGCCGGAAGCAATTACTTGAGTTTCACTTCCTTGTACGGCACGTGCTTGCGGGCAACGGGGTCGTACTTGCTGAACTCAAGCTTGCCCGGGGTGGTGCGCTTGTTCTTCGACGTGGTGTAAAAATGCCCGGTTCCAGCGGTGGACTCGAGCTTGATCTTTTCGCGGCCGCCTTTTGCCATTTCGATCTATCTCCTGGGTGAAAAGGGCTCAGACCTTCTCGCCGCGAGCGCGCAGCTCGGCGACGACTTCGTCGATGCCTTTCTTGTCAATGGTGCGCAGCGCAGCGTTGGATACGCGCAGGCGCACCCAGCGGTTCTCGGCTTCGCTCCAGAACTTGCGGTTCTGCAGGTTCGGCAGGAAGCGGCGCTTGGTCTTGTTGTTCGCGTGGGAAACGTTGTTGCCCACCATCGGTGCTTTTCCGGTCACTTGGCAAACGCGAGCCATTTGTTGCTCCAAACTGGTTTTGATTCGATAAGACCGTCGATTATAAACGAGAAGTTTCGGTCGAATCAATACTTTGCTGCGAGTCGGTGGCCGGTGGCCGCGTCGACGGCCGGAAACCTACAGCAGGCCCCGCTCGGCGAAGGATACCGGTGCCGCATTGCCGGCGACGATGAAGTGGTCGAGGACGCGCACGTCGACGAGGGACAGCGCTTTTTTGAGGGTGTCGGTCAGCGCTTCGTCGGCGTGGCTGGGCTCGCCGAGGCCGGATGGGTGGTTGTGGGCGAGGATCACGGCGGCGGCGTTGCGTTCAAGGACCAGCTTGACGACTTCGCGCGGGTAGACCGAAGTTTGCGCCAGCGTGCCGCGGAACAGTTCTTCGCTGCCAATGACCCGGTGCTGGGCATCGAGGAGCAGGATGAGGAACACTTCGTGGGGCAGCTGGCCGAGTTTCAGGCGCAGCCAGTCGCGCACCGCGGCGGGCGAATCGATGACGTCGCGGCGCGCCATCTCCTCGCCGAGGGCGCGGCGGGCGAGTTCGAGGACGGCCTGCAGCTGGGCGTATTTCGCGAGCCCCATGCCGGGAATCGCGGCGAAGGCCGGCGCCGGGGCGGTGCACAACGCCGACAGGCTGCCGAAGTGCTTGAGCAGATCGCGGGCGAGGTCGACGGCGCTCTTGCCGCGGATGCCGACGCGCAGGAACAGCGCCAGCAGCTCGGCGTCGGAGAGCGCCAGCGCGCCGTGGGCGAGCAGGCGCTCGCGGGGGCGTTCGTCGGCGGGCCAGTCGGTGATTGCCATGGCGTGTACAATTCCAGCTTCGAGAGTGTCCGGATCATAACATTGTCATGGGTGAGCTGAAGGGCAGGAAACTGGTGCTGGGGGTGACCGGCGGCGTGGCGGCGTACAAGGCGGCGGAGCTGGTGCGGCTGCTCGGCAAGGCCGGCGCGGACGTGCACGTGGTGCTGACCGAAGGCGGCGCGCGTTTCGTCACCGCGGTTACCTTCCAGGCGCTGTCGGGCAACCGGGTGTGGACCGATCTGTGGGATCCGCGCATGGACAACAACATGGCCCACATCGACCTGACCCGCGACGCCGACGCGATCATCGTCGCGCCGGCGACGGCCGACGTGATGGCGAAGTTCGTCCATGGCCGCGCCGACGATCTGCTGACCACGCTGTGCCTCGCCCGCGACTGCCCGCTGCTGGTGGCGCCGGCGATGAACCGCCAGATGTGGGAGCATCCGGCGACCCGCCGCAACGCCGCCCAACTGCGCGCCGACGGGGTCACCCTGCTCGGGCCGGCGGCCGGCGAGCAGGCCTGCGGCGAGGTCGGCCTCGGGCGGATGCTCGAGCCGGAGGAACTGTGCGAGGCGGTGATCGGCTTTTTCCAGCCCAAGCTGCTGGCCGGGCGGCGCGTCGTGATGACCGCCGGGCCGACTTTCGAAGCCATCGATCCGGTGCGCGGGATCACCAATTCGAGTTCCGGCAAGATGGCCTACGGCCTGGCCCGGGCCTGTGTCCAGGCGGGTGCCGAGGTCACGCTGGTGAGCGGTCCGGTGGCGCTGTCGACGCCGGCGGGCTGTGCGCGGGTGAATGTGAAGAGTGCGCTGGAAATGCGCGAGGCGGTGTTCGCGGCGCTGCCGGGAGCGGATGTCTTCATCGGCGTGGCGGCGGTGGCCGACTACCGGCCGGCGGCATCGGCCGAACACAAGATCAAGAAATCCGGCGAGCAGATGAGCATCACGCTGACGCCCAACCCGGACATCCTGGCCGATGTGGCCGGTCTGGCGAGTCCGCCGTTCTGTGTCGGCTTCGCGGCCGAGAGCCGCAATCTGGACGAATACGCCGAAGGCAAGCGCAAGGCCAAGAAGCTGCCGCTGATCGTCGGCAATCTGGTGCAGGACGGCCTCGGCGGCGACGACAACGAGGTCGTGCTGTTCGACGCCGCCGGCCGCCATCCGCTGCCCAAAGCGCCCAAGCCGGAAGTGGCGCGGGCCATCGTTGCCCATCTGGCCGGCCTGCTGCCCGGCTCCTGAATTTTTCCATTTTCGACTGAGGCGACCATGCACCGCATCGACATCCGGATTCTCGACGACCGCCTGAAACAGCAGCCGCCGGCCTACGCCACCGCCGGCGCCGCCGGGCTTGATTTGCGCGCCTGCCTCGCGGCGCCGATCACCCTGACGCCCGGCCACACGACGCTGGTGCCGACCGGCATCGCGCTGCATCTGGCCGATCCGGGGCTGGCGGCGATGATCCTGCCGCGCTCGGGCCTCGGGCACAAGCACGGTATCGTGCTGGGCAATCTGGTCGGGCTGATCGATTCGGATTACCAGGGGCAGATTTTCGTATCGGTGTGGAACCGCGGGCACGAGCACTTCACGATCCAGCCGATGGAGCGGGTCGCCCAGCTGGTGGTGGTGCCGGTGCTGCAGGTGGCCTTCAACGTGGTCGAGACCTTCGACGAGAGCGAGCGCGGCGAGGGTGGTTTCGGCAGCACCGGAAAACACTGATGCGCCACGCGGGCATTCCCACCGGCGTGCATGTACTGCTCGAGCGGGGCGGGCGCGTGCTGCTGATGCGGCGTGCCGGGACGGGGTTTTTCGACGGACTTTACAGCCTGCCGGGCGGACACGTGGAGGAGGGCGAAGCGCTGCGCGCGACGGCCGTGCGGGAGATGCGCGAGGAACTCGGCATCGGGATCGCGGAGACGGCGCTGGCGGTGCTCGGTGTGGTGCATCGGCGCTCGGACACCAACCGGATCGACTTCTTCCTGCGTGCCGCCGAGTGGTCCGGCGAGCCTTTCATCGCCGAACCCCAGCGCTGCGACGACCTGCTCTGGTGTGCGCCGGATGCGTTGCCGGAGGCCGTCGTGCCGTACATCCGCGAGGCGCTGGCGGCCGGCGACGGGCCGTGGATACGGGAGTCGGGCTGGCCCTGAGCGGCTCGACGATGCAAAACAAGCCCGGCTTGCGAGCCGGGCTTGTCGTTTCTGGCGGATTGCAGGCTCAGTCGGGCACGCTCAGGGTGCCGCCGGCGTAGCTGATGGCGTCGGCGCTCGCCGGGGTGGCAGCGATCGGCGGCAGGTTGGCGGCGCTGATCGCCGGCGCCGAGCCGGCTGGCGCGCCGCGGGGGATGGTCCGCACGACCTGCGAGGCGGGCAGCGCGCTGCCGTTCTTGAGGTGGGCGTACATCAGGTCGAGCGCCCGGTTGAAGTACACGTGCAGCGGCACCAGCCGCGAGTCGTAGCCCGGCAGCAGGTCGATGAAGCCGTCGAAGTGCTGGGCGTTGGTCACCTCGTAGTAACGCAGTGCGCTGCTGCCGGCCTGCTGGCTGACCCCGACGTAGGCGCGGGCGGCGTGGTTCACCGGGATCAGCGTGTCGGAGCGGCCGGCGACGATGATCGTCGGGCGGCTGCCGAGCTTGCCGTCGACCTGCACTTCGCGGATGCCCTTCTGCACCTTTTCGGACTGCGCGAGCTGGGTGCCGGTGAGCTTGGCGCCGCTGACCGGATCGACCCCGGTGGTCAGGGCGCGGGCGCACAGGGCGCCGTCGAGGGCGCCGTCGGCGCGGTTGGTGGACGGCGAGACGGCGTAGATGTCGCGCCGCGCGCCGCCGCTGGCGTCGTTGTAGACGAGGTTGATGCCGGCGGTGGGCGGGACGCCGTTGCCGTTGGCGAAGATGCCGGCCTGGACCAGCGGGTTGGTGTCGGTCACCGTGCCGAGGCTGGCGCCGGCCGTCGCGACAGTGGTGGCGAAGCTGAAGCCGCAGATGTTGTCGGCGACGCTGAAGCGCCCGAGGGTGTTGAGGTAGGTGACCACGATGGACGGCGTGGCGAAGGCGTGGTGGGTGTTGTGGAACAGGTCGTGCTCGCTGCTCCAGCCGTAGGCGTGGAGCTTCTGCAGGGCTTCGTCGGCCTGGCCCTGGGCGGTGGTGCTGGTGAGCAGGCCCTTTTCCTTCAGCGAGATGCAGCGGTTGGCGGCGTAGAGGGGCACCGCGGCCGAGGCGGGCGAGCCGGCGGCGGCCGTGGCCAGCGCGGCGCAGGGCTGGTACAGGTTGGCGTAGGTGAAGTAGTCGAGCAGCGGCTTGCCGATGGTGGCGACGGTGGCCGTGCCCTGCTTGATGGTGAGGCCGGCGACGTCCTTCGGCTGGATCTGCGGTTCGCTGACGGCGACGCCGTCGATGAGGCCGAGCTTGTCCTGTTCGGCGGCCATCAGCGCGGCGCCGGCGCCGTTGGAAACCGACGAGGCGATCACGAGGGTGTTGGCCGGGCGCAGCAGGCGCGGCTTCTTGCCGCTGGCGTCGGCGGTGGCGTACTTCTCGTTCAGCACGTAGAAGGCGAAGGCGACGGCGTCCAGCGTGTTGCGGCCCCAGTCCTTTTCGGGGTTCTGGGCCGAGTGGGCGTGCTTGTAGGCGATGCGGCCGGGGAAGGCGAGGTTGAAGGCGTCGAGCTGGGTCTTGCTCAGATCGGCGGCGAAATGGGCCTTCTTGCCGGCGGCGCTGGCGGTCGACACGAGGCCGTCGATCATGTTGACGGTGTCCTTGGCCAGATCGTGCATGCCGTTGCCGCTGCCTTTGTCGGTGTAGGCGACGGCGCAGCCGTGCTTGAGGCCCCATTCGCCGGAGGTGCCGATGGCGCCGTAGATGCCGCGGGAGCCGGACGAGGTGGCGGTGACGATGCACGGCTTGGCGGTGTCGAAGCTGGCCGGCACCTGGACCATCAGCGTGACCTTGCGCTTGCCGCTGCGATCGCCCGAGTAGGCGATGGCTTCGAGGCCGGCGATCTTGCCTTCGCCGAGGGTGTCGCCGCCGTTCACGTCGATGTTGGGGCCGAACAGGCTGCCGTAGCCGCCGCTGGCCTTGTTCGCATCGACCAGCGCCCGGTAGTTGTTGTAGATGGCGTTGCGACGCAGTTCGGCGGCAGTGGGCGCGGCGGCGCTGGCGTAGGCCGGCGGGATGGCGCTGCCCAGGCCGGTCTTGCCGAGGCCGGCGGTGAGCAGGTCGTCGCTGCTGCCGTCGTAGGTCTTGGCGGTGTAGGTGTCGGCCCACACGTGTTCGGGCATGACGTTGTAGGCCGTGAAGGCGCCGCCGGCGGGTTTGGCGTCGACGAGGGTCAGCAGGCGGTCGGTCTCGTCGCCGTCGGCGTCGGCGGTGCCGGGGGTGAAGCTGGCGCTGCGCAGGCTGGCGGGGCGCTTGCCGAGTTCGGCTTCGAGGGCGTCGAGGAGCTTGGTGTCGGCGCTGGCGACGGCTGCGGCGCTGACCGTCCGGAAGCTGCCGGAGGCGAAGGCGGCCTGCAGCTCGGCGGTGCTGCCGGCGCCGAGGGCGAGGAGGGCGACGCTGTGGGTGGCGTTGTTGATGTTGGCCGGTTTGCCGAGGTCGTCGGCGGTGACGAGGGCGTGCCACACGCCCTTGCTGCCGGTGATCTGCAGCATCAGCGGAAATTCGAGGCCGGCGGTGTCGAAGACATAGTTGCCGCCGGCGTCGGTGGTGACGCTGCGGGTGGTGCCCTGGGCGTCCTTGATGCTGACCGCCGCGTTGGTGATGGCCAGCCCCTCGGCGGCGATGCCGCTCAGGTGGGAGCCGGTGCCCGTGCCGCCACCGCCGCCGCCTCCGCAGGCGGACAGGGTCAGGGTGCTGCTGACGGCAAGGGCGAGGGCCTGCAGGCGAAACCGGTATTCCATATGTCTCCTCCGTTTATTGGCTCGGGATGGTTGTCGGGGTGACAACGTCCTTGCCAATAGTGGTGCCAGATGGCATTCGGCGACACTGGGGTTTACGCGAATCGGGTGACGGGGCGGGGGCTCACGCCGGTGCCGGCGCGGGGTCGGCGAAGACGTTGCAGAAGCGCAGCTCGGGCGGGTAGGGGTAGAAGTCTTCGACGTAGCCGCGGCGGATTTTTTCCTGGGCGTCCTGCCAGAAGGCGGCGTCGAGCAGCTTGCGGTGATGTTTGAGGAAGGCCTTGCGGATGCGTGGCTGGCCGAGCAGAAAGGTGGCGAATTCTTCGGGGAAGACGTCGCGCGGCCCGACCGAATACCAGGGCTCGCTGGCCATCTCGGCTTCTTCGTTGGGGGCCGGCGGAATCCGGCGGAAGTTGCAGTCGGTCATGTATTCGATCTCGTCGTAGTCGTAGAACACGACGCGGCCGTAGCGGGTGACGCCGAAGTTCTTCCACAGCATGTCGCCGGGGAAGATGTTGGCGAGGGCCAGTTCGCTGATCGCCTGGCCGTATTCGCGCACGGCGTGGTCGACCTGCTCCTCGCTGGCCTTGTCGAGGTAGATGTTGAGCGGCGTCATGCGGCGCTCGATGTAGAGGTGCTTGACCACCAGGGTGTCGCCGTCCTCTTCGATGACCGACGGGGCGAGCAGCCTGAGCTGGGCGATCAGGTCGGGGTGGAAGCGGCTGCGCGGCAGCGCGACGTTGGAGAATTCGAGCGTGTCGGCCATCCGTCCGACACGGTCGATCTGGCGCACGATCAGGTATTTCTTCTTGACGGTGGCGCGGTCGACGTTCTTCGAGCTGCCGAAAACGTCCTTGATGATCTTGAACACGTAGGGGTAGGACGGCAGCGTGAACACCAGCATGACGAGGCCGCGGATGCCCGGCGCCTCGATGAACTGGTCGTTGGAGTGGCGCAGGTGGGCGATCAGGTCGCGGAAGAAGTTCGTCTTGCCCTGCTTGCCGAGGCCCAGCATGGTGTACAGCTCGGAGCGCGGCTTGTTGGGCATGATGCTGCGCAGGAACTGCACGTAGCCCGAGGGCACTTCCATGTCCACCAGGAAGTAGGCGCGCGACAGCGAGAACAGCAGCGAGATGCGCCACACGTCGAGCAGGATGGTGTCGAGATGGAGCATGCCCGAGGCGCCGTGACGCACGGCGATCGCAAACGGGGTTTCGTGGTAGCCGTTGATCGCCTTGCCGATGATGTAGGCGGTCTTGTTGCGGTAGAAGGCCGAGTAGAGCACCTGGATCTGGCAATTGACCTCCATCTTCGGCCACTCGCCGAGGTGCTTCTCGACGCTCCGCATCACGTAGTCGACGTCCCGTTCGAGGTTCTCGAAGGCGCGCTGCCAGTCGAAGTCCTCGATGATGCGCAGGATCGTCGCGCGCAGGCCCTCGTCGCGGGGGTAGTAGCTGGAGTAGGTCGGCGGGAAGGATTCGATGTAGTCGGTGGAGATCGCCGGACGGGCGAACATGTAGTCGTTGTTGAAGTAGTCCCGGTGCAGGATCTTGGTGGTCACCGAGTTGAAGAAGGTTTCGGCCAGTTCGGGCTGCTTGTGGTTGATCAGCAGCCCGATGAAATGCAGCTTGACGGCCTGCCAGGTGACATCGTCGATGGATTCGGCGTTGAACTCGTCGTGCAGGCGCTGCACGGCCTCGTTGACCCGGTCGTCGTAGAACTGCACGCGGTCGCGCACCGCCGAGAGCTGGCCCTGCCAGTCGGCGGCCTCGTAACTTTCCTTGGCCCGGCGGGAAGTCTCGCGGAAGATCCGGTAGTGCTTGTTGAAACCTTCGACCATGGCCTGGGCGATGGCCTGGGCGACCGGGTTTTCGTGGTTGTGGGCCTCCATCTGTCTCCCCCTGCGGACGCTGCGGTGGCGCGGGCCGATACCGTGCCGGACCGGACAAAATCACAAGTCTAGCATCGCCGCCGGAGCCGGACCGGACCGCGCGCGCCGGGTTGCGGCGAGGCTTTGAGCGTGCCGCCGTTTCGGCCATAATCGAACGAGTTTGCTCCCCGCCGGCATTGCGGCCGGGCGGAGCAGGCAGCGAGTCGGCTGCGGGGAGGTGTCCCCGCGCAGCGTGTCCTGCGGGGAGCGTTCGTTCCCGGAGCACGCGCACCGCGTCCGCCCTTTCCGGGTCGATCCGCCCGTTCGATGCGCAATTTTTTCGAGGGAGTTGGAATGAGTGCTTCTCTGATCAAGGTGCCGGCTGGCGGTCAAAAAATCGTTCCGGGCCAGCCCACGCCCGACAATCCGATCATCCCGTTCATCGAGGGCGACGGGATCGGGATCGACATCACGCCGGTGATGATCAAGGTCATCGATGCGGCGGTCGCCAAGGCCTACGGCGGCACCCGGAAAATCCACTGGATGGAGGTTTACGCCGGCGAGAAGTCCACCCAGCTCTACGGCCCCGACGAGTGGTTGCCGAAGGAAACCTTCGATGCGCTGAAAGCGTATTCGGTGTCGATCAAGGGGCCGATGACGACTCCGGTCGGCGGTGGCATCCGGTCGCTCAACGTGGCGCTGCGCCAGGAGCTCGACCTCTACCAGTGCCTGCGTCCGGTGCGCTACTTCAAGGGCGTGCCTTCGCCGCTGAAGGACCCGACCAAGACCGACATGGCGATCTTCCGCGAGAACACCGAGGACATCTACGCCGGCATCGAATGGCAGGCCGATTCCGAGGGCGCGCTGAAGGTCATCCGCTTCCTGCAGGACGAAATGGGGGTCAAGAAGATCCGCTTCCCCGAGCATTGCGGCATCGGCATCAAGCCGGTGTCGGTCGAGGGCACCTCGCGGCTGGTGCGTGCCGCGATCCGCTACGCCATCGACAACGACCGCCGTTCGGTGACGCTGGTGCACAAGGGCAACATCATGAAGTTCACCGAGGGCCTGTTCCGCGACGTGGGCTACAAGCTGGCGCAGAGCGAGTTCGGTGCCGAGCCGATCGACGGCGGCCCGTGGTGCAAGTTCAACAACCCGAAGACCGGCCGCGAGATCGTCATCAAGGATGCGATCGCCGACGCCTTCCTGCAGCAGATCCTGCTGCGCCCGGCCGAATACGACGTGATCGCCTGCTGCAACCTCAACGGCGACTACATCTCCGATGCGCTGGCGGCGCAGGTTGGCGGCATCGGCATCGCGCCGGGGGCCAATATCTCCGACAACTACGCGTGCTTCGAGGCCACCCACGGCACCGCGCCGAAGTACGCCGGGCTGGACAAGGTGAACCCGGGTTCGCTGATCCTCTCCGCCGAGATGATGCTGCGCCACATCGGCTGGAAGGAAGCCGCCGATCTGGTCATCCGCTCGATGGAGGCGGCGATCGGCGACAAACAGGTGACCTACGACTTCGCCCGCCTGATGGACGGCGCCACCGAGCTGTCGTGCTCGGCATTCGGCGACGCGATGATCGCCCGCATGTGAGGTGTCGTCCGGCGCCGGCCGGAAAAAAAGCCGTTTCCCGGTGGGGAAACGGCTTTTTGCCTGACAGGCCGGGCGTCGATCAGACGCGGGCGGCCTTCAGCGCGGCGTTCAGCGTCGGGCTCGGACGCATGATCGCCTTGCACTTCACGGAGTCGGCCTTGTAGTAGCCGCCGATATCCACCGGCTTGCCCTGCACGGTCTTCAGCTCGGCAACGATCTGGGCTTCGTTGTCGGTCAGGATCTTGGCCAGCGGCGCGAAGCGGGCGGCGAGCTCCTTGTCCTCGGTCTGGCCGGCCAGTTCCTGGGCCCAGTACATCGCGAGGTAGAACTGGCTGCCGCGGTTGTCGAGCTCGCCGGTTTTCGGCGACGGCGACTTGTTGTTGTCGAGCAGCTTGCCGGTGGCTGCATCCAGCGTCTTGGCCAGCAGCTTGGCGCGGGCATTGTCTTCCTTGATGCCGAGCTCTTCCAGCGAGACGGCCAGGGCCAGGAATTCACCCAGCGAATCCCAGCGCAGGTGGTTTTCCTGAGTCAGCTGCTGGACGTGCTTGGGGGCCGAGCCGCCGGCGCCGGTTTCGTACATGCCGCCGCCGTTCATCAGCGGGACGATCGACAGCATCTTGGCCGAGGTGCCCAGTTCCATGATCGGGAACAGGTCGGTCAGGTAGTCGCGCAGGATGTTGCCGGTCGCCGAGATGGTGTCGAGGCCGCGGGCGACGCGCTCCAGCGTGAAGCGCATGGCGCGGACCTGCGACATGATGCGGATCTCGAGACCGCTGGTGTCGTGATCCTTGAGGTAGGTCTCGACCTTCTTGATCAGCTCGGCTTCGTGCGGACGGTACGGGTCGAGCCAGAACACGACCGGCATGCCGGAGTTGCGCGCGCGGGTGACGGCCAGCTTGACCCAGTCGCGGATCGGGGCGTCCTTGACCTGGCACATGCGCCAGATGTCGCCGGCTTCGACGTTCTGCGTCAGCAGCACTTCGCCGCTGTCGATATCGACGATGTTGGCGATGCCGTCCTCGTTGATTTCGAAGGTCTTGTCGTGCGAGCCGTATTCTTCGGCCTGCTGGGCCATCAGGCCGACGTTCGGCACGGTGCCCATGGTCTTCGGATCGAAGTTGCCATGCCACTTGCAGAAGTTGATCATCTCCTGATAGATGCGGGCGAAGGTCGATTCCGGCATCACGCACTTGCTGTCGTACTGCTTGCCGTCGGCGCCCCACATCTTGCCGCCCTGGCGGATCATCGCGGGCATCGAGGCGTCGACGATCACGTCGTTCGGGGAGTGGAAGTTGGTGATGCCCTTGGCCGAGTCGACCATCGCCAGACGCGGACGGTGTTCCTGGCAGGCGTGCAGGTCGCGGATGATCTCGTCGCGCTTCGATTCGGGCAGCTGCTTGATCTTCTCGTAGAGATCGACCATGCCGTTATTGACGTTGATGCCCAGCTCGGCGAAGGTCTTGGCGTGCTTCTCGAAGGCTTCCTTGTAGTAGATCTTGACGCAGTGGCCGAAGACGATGGGGTGCGAGACCTTCATCATCGTCGCCTTGACGTGCAGCGAGAACAGGATGCCGGCCTTGCGGCAGTCTTCCAGCTCCTGCTCGTAGAAGTCGCACAGCGCCTTCTTGCTCATGAACATCGAGTCGATGATCTCGTCGGCGAGCAGCGACAGCTTCGGCTTCAGCACGGTGGTCTTGCCGCCCTTGGCGATCAGTTCCATGCGCACGTTACGCGGCTTGTCTACGGTCAGCGACTTTTCGCCGTGGTAGAAATCGCCGTGGTGCATGTGGGAAACGTGGGTCTGCGACCACTGCTTCCATTCGCCCATCGAATGCGGGTGCTTGCGGGCGTAGTTCTTGACGGCGCCGGGCGCGCGGCGGTCGGAGTTGCCTTCACGCAGCACCGGGTTGACCGCCGAGCCGAGGCAGCGGCCGTAGCGGGCCTTGAGCGCCTTTTCGTCGTCGGTGGTGGGGTTTTCCGGGTAGTCGGGCAGCTTGTAGCCCTTTTCCTGCAGCTCCTTGACGCAGGCCTTGAGCTGGGCGACCGAGGCGCTGATGTTCGGCAGCTTGATGATGTTGGTGTCGGGCAGCAGGGTCAGGCGGCCGAGCTCGGCGAGGTTGTCGGGCACCTTCTGCTCGTCGCTCAGGTACTCCGGGAATTCGGCGAGAACGCGGGCGGACACCGAGATGTCGCTCTTGACGACGTCGATGCCGGCGGGCGCGGTGAAAGTCCGGATGATGGGAAGGAACGCACACGTGGCAAGCAGCGGAGCTTCGTCCGTCAACGTGTAGATGATCTTGGATTTCCCAGTAGCCATTGTTTATCTTCCCTCGATTTTGGTTTCTTGAAGACGAGCCGGTGGCGACCCCCTGTCGCCCGGACCCCGACCGGTTGCATTTTGTGCAACCACGGGAAAATAACACGTATCCGGCGCCCCTGCATCGAATCCGTGGCGAGCGCCGCCGGCGGGGTCGGGCGGTGAACGGAAAAATGCCCGCGGTGCGATGCACGGCGGGCATTTTCGAGCCATCGGGCAGCGCCCCGGGGGGCGCCGCCGTCCAGTCGGGAAGCCTGATCAGGCAGCCTTCTTGGAGGACTTGGTGGCCGGGGCGGTGGTGCTGACGGCCTTGACGGTGGCGCTGGTGGCGGCGGCAACGTTGGCTTCGGCGATCTCGGCCACTTGCTTGGCAGCCTTGGTCACGCTGTCGTAAGCGGAGTTGGCGGCAGCGATGGCGGACTTGACGGCGGCGACGGCGACGTCGGAGCCGGCCGGAGCGGACTTGGCAGCCTTGTCGAGGGCGGCAGCGAAGGTCTTGTTGGCTTCGGCGACCTGGGCTTCGAACAGCTTGGAGACTTCTTCCTGGGTCTGGGAAGCGATTTCGTAGACGCTGCGGGAGTAGGCGACGGCCTTCTCGACGACCGGCTGGGCCAGCGAGGTCTGCAGGTTGATCAGCTCTTGCACGTCCTTGGCGGCCAGCAGGGCCTTGGCGGAAGCGACGGTGTCTTCCAGCACGGCGCGGGCGGTGTTCAGGTTCAGGGCGGCGATGCGCTCGGCGCTGGCGAAGGCGGTGTTGGCCAGGGTCAGCAGGGTTTCAACGTTGGCCTTGTTGGCGGCGACGATTTGCTCGGGGGTGGTCATGACGGAACTCCTCAAGTGAATGATTGGAACTGAATCCGGGTTCTGCCAACGCGGTTGTGCGTTGCAGCAATGGAGCCCATTATATTCACGTCAAAAGCGCTGTCAATACTTTTTTGTTGCGACGCACAAGGAGGCCGCGGCGGGCGCTAAAGGCTTTGAAAACAGTCTCTTGTGCGGTGCACGGGGCGCCGTCGGCGGCTGGATCAGGGCGCTGCGCCGTCTTTCTTCTTGGGCTGGATGGTGACCTGCACGCGGCCCTGCTGGCTCGGCAGCGTCGTTGCGTTGGGGCCGTTGGTGACGAGGTAGGTTTCGGTGACGCCGTTGAACTGGATGTACTGGCCCCGGACTTCGTCGTCGGCGCTCTTCACGTGGGCGCGCAGGAAGAACTGCGACAGTTCGCTGCGGGCGTCGTGCTCGATGCGCTCGCCTTCGCCTTCCACCCATTCGTTCTTGCCCTCGCGCTTCTGGCGGAAGCGCGCGAGGCCGTCTTCGCCGCCGGTGGCAATGCCGCGCTGGTAGCCTTCGGCGTCCTGGCTGACGACCAGCTTGTCGCTGCGGATCGTCAGCGTGCCCTGGGTGAGGACGACGTGGCCTTCGAAGATGTGGATCTTGTTCTTGTCGTCCACGGTCACGCGGTCGGCCTCGATGTTGACCGGCTTGCCGCGGTCGGCCTTTTCGGCGTGGGCGGAGGGCGTGCCGACGGTCAGGATGACCGCGGCGAGGGGAGCGAGGGCGCTGAGCCGGAAGACTTTTTTCATGGTTTCGGCGTCGGGGTGTTTCGGTAAAGGATGCCGCGGACCTGGCCTTGGAGCCGGACTTCGCCGACGATGTTGTCGCTTTCCATGCGATCGGCGGTGATGACGGTCTGGCCCTGGGTGAGGGTGACCGGCTTGTCGGTGCGCATCTTCTCGTCGTCGGGCCACACCGTCATGGCTTCGGAGCGCAGCGTGGATTCGGGCTTGTCGTCGTGCGGCGCGCGGCGGACGAAGACGTCGTCGATCAGCACGACGACCTCGCCGTCCTTGCTGACGGTGGCGAAGCGGGATTCGATCCACACCGGTTCGGGCCGGTTGAGGTAGTTGAGGCGCGGGCGGACGAGTTCGGTCGATTCGTCGTCGATGAAGTGCACCATGCTGTCGGCGACCAGCACGTACTGGGTCTTGCCGGTCAGGTCGAAGCGGCGCAGGGTCAGCCCGTCGGCGGAGAAGTCGACTTCATGGCGGGTCTTGTCGGGCTTGGCGGCGGGTTCCTGCTGGGTGACGCGGTCGAGCCACATCGAGACGCCGGCCAGCAGCGTCAGCACGACAACGGGAAAGAGGCTGTGGCCCCGGCCGTTCATCAGATGACCTTGGCCAGCATCAGGTCGTGGTGGTTGAGCGCGCCGATCAGGTGTCCGTCCCCGTCGGCCACCAGCAGCTGGCTGATGCGCCGCGTTTCCATCATGTCGGCGGCCTCGACGGCGAGGGCTTCGGCGTGGATCGTCCGCGGGCCGCGGCTCATCACGTCGGCGACCCGGGCGGTGGTGAAGTTGCAGCCGCTGGCCAGCGAGCGGCGCAGGTCGCCGTCGGTGTAGATGCCGACGATGCGCCGGTCGGCGTCGACGATGGCGGTCATGCCCATGCCGGCGCGGGTCATTTCCATCAGCGCGTCGGCCAGCAGGGCGTCGTCGCCGACCTGCGGCACCGCGTCGCCGCTGCGCATGACGTCGGCGACGTGGGTCAGCAGGCGCCGGCCGAGGGCGCCGCCCGGGTGGGAGCGCGCGAAATCGTCGGAGCCGAAGCCGCGGGCGTCGAGCAGCGCCACCGCGAGGGCGTCGGACAGGGCCAGGGTGGCGGTGGTGCTGGCGGTCGGCGCAAGGTTGAGCGGGCAGGCTTCTTCCTTCACCGCGGCGTTCAGATGCACGTCGGCCTCGCGGGCGAGCGGCGAGTCGGGGTTGCCGGTGATGGCGATCAGGCGGGCGCCCTGGCGTTTGACGAGGGGAACGATCTTCAGCAGTTCCTCGCCGGAGCCGGAGTAGGACAGCGCGATCAGCACGTCGTTGGCGGTGATCATGCCGAGGTCGCCGTGGGCGGCTTCGGCGGCGTGCACGAAGTAGGCCGGGGTGCCGGTGCTGGCCAGCGTGGCGGCGAACTTGCGACCGATATGGCCGGATTTGCCGACGCCCGAGACGATGACCCGGCCCTTCGAGGCGAGGACCAGGTCCACCGCGGTGCCGAAACCGTCGTCGAGCTGGCCGGCCAGCGCGCGGACCGCCTCGGCCTCGATGTCGAGGACGCGGCGGGCGAGGCCGAGAAAGCGGGCATGTGCGGCGGCGATCGGGGCGGAGCTCATGGTCGGCATGGGTATAATCGGGGTTCGGAGTATATCAGATCGACTATTCCGCCCACCCCGACGCTCCCGCCCTCGCCCCATGGTCAATACCCTCGAGCTGGTACTCGCCCTTCTCGCCGGTGCGGTGCTGGTGGTCGGCATCTTCCGTTCGCTGAACCTGCCGCCGGTGCTGGGCTATCTGGCGGTCGGCGCGGCGGTCGGGCCGCACGCGATGAACCTGATGGCCGATACCGGCAGCGCCCGCTATCTGGCGGAGTTCGGGGTCGTGTTCCTGATGTTCACGATCGGCCTGGAGTTCTCGCTGCCGCGGCTCTACAGCATGAAGCGCATCGTGTTCGGCCTGGGGGCGATGCAGGTGCTGGCCTCGATCGCCCTGGTGATGGTCGTCGGGCGGATCGCCGGGCTGGGCTGGGGCGCCGGTTTTGCACTGGGCGGAACGCTGGCGATGTCATCGACGGCGATTCTCTCGAAACTGCTGTCGGACCGGCTCGAACTGGATTCGAAGCACGGCCGCGAGACGATCGGCGTGCTGCTGTTCCAGGATCTGGCGGTGGTGCCGCTGCTGATCCTGATTCCGGCCTTGTCCGGCCCGGCCGACGCCTTGTTCGAAACCCTGGCGCTGGCCACCGTCAAGGCCGGCGTGGTGCTGGGGCTGGTGCTGTTCTTCGGGCAGCGGGTGATGCGCGGCTGGTTCTTCCTGGTGGCGCGCCAGAAGTCGGCCGAACTGTTCATGCTCAACGTGCTGTTCATCACCTTGGGCCTTGCCTGGCTGACCGAGATCGCCGGTCTGTCGCTGGCGCTGGGGGCCTTTCTGGCCGGCATGCTGATCTCGGAGACGGAGTACCGCTACCACGTCGAGGAGGACATCAAGCCGTTCCGCGACGTGCTGCTGGGCCTGTTTTTCGTGACCGTCGGGATGTTCCTCGACGTCGGGCGGATCATCCTCAACCTGCCGGCGGTGCTGGCGCTGCTGGCGGCGCTGCTGGTCGGCAAGTTCGTGATCGCCGGCGCGGCGTCGCGCGTGCTCGGCAGCCCGCAGGGCACCGCCGCGCGTACCGGGCTGTGGCTGTGCGCGGGCGGCGAGTTCGGCTTCGTGCTGCTGTCGCAGATCGATGCCGCCAAATTGCTGCCGGCGACGCTGTCGCAGGTGGTGGTGGCGGCGCTGGTGCTGTCGATGCTGCTGGCGCCGCTGGTCGTGCAGGCCAGCGAGAAGATCGTGCTGCGCCTGGTGCCGTCGGAGTGGATGAGCCGCTCGCTGCAGCTGACCAGCATCGCCACCCAGTCGATGTTCGTCGACAAGCATGCGATTTTGTGCGGCTTCGGCCGCAACGGGCAGTACCTCGGCCGCCTGCTCGAGCAGGAGGGGATCACCTACATCGCGCTGGACCTCGACCCGGAGCGCGTGCGCGAGGCGGCGGCGGCCGGCGAGACGGTGGTCTTCGGCGACGCGGCGAAGCGCGAGACGCTGATGGCCGCCGGCATCTCGCGGGCCTCGGTGGTGGTCATCACCTACGCCGATACCGATGCGGCGCTGCGCGCGATGAGCATGGTGCGGGCGTGCCGGCCGGATGTGCCGGTGGTGGTGCGGACCGCCGATGAGATCGATCTGGAAAAGCTGCAGCAGGCCGGTGCCGCCGAAGTGGTGCCGGAATCCGTCGAGTCGTCGCTGATGCTGGCCTCGCATGCGCTGGCGCTGGTCGGCATCCCGCTGCCGCGCATCCTGAAGCGCATCCGCGAAATCCGCGCCGAGCGTTATCACCTGCTGCGCGGCATTTACCGGGGCGGCGAGCATCTCCACGAGGAGGCGCTGGAGGAGCGTCAGCAGGTGCGGCTGCACTCGGTGACGATGGACGCCGGCGCCTATGCGATCGGCCGCAGTCTCGCCGACCTGCGGCTGCCCGAGACCGGGATCGAGATCAGCGCGCTGCGCCGTCAGCGGGTGCGCATCGTCGATCCGGCGCCCGAAACCCGGCTCGAACTGGAGGATGTGCTGGTGCTGCTGGGCACGCCGTCGCAGCTGGCGAACGCCGAGACGCGGCTCTTCAAGGGCATCTGAAGCGGGTTCAGAAGGCGGCGCAGACGGTGTACAGGCCGGCGTCGTTGAGTTCGGCCGCGGTGACCGCAGCGCCGCCGGCCTGCCCGCTGGCGAGGAGGCGGACGGTGCCGGTGGCGGGCAGGCCGTCGTCCATCGCGATGTCGATCTGGCGGGCAAAACTGCCCGAGAGGTTGTCCTGGCACACGAAGAAGCTGCCGGCCCAGCCGGCCAGCGGGGCGTTGCCGGCGACGCCGATGCGTCCGCCCGCCGCATTGCGCGGCAGCCATTCGAGGATCGCGACGCCCTCCGCGGCCGGGCTGCGACCGTCGCCGCCGGCCAGGTTGGCGAGGCGCACGTGCTGCCAGAACAGCACGCTTTCGTCGCTCGGCGTCGTCGAGTTCCAGTTGCCGTCGATCCGCCCGTTGCCGACGCCGCCGCCGGTGGTGGCCTTGACCGCCCCGGCCAGCCGGCTGGCCACCGCCGGATCGTCGCCGGGCATCGCGCGGAAGCGGTCCTGGTAGGCGTAGACGTAGGTGGAGACGTTGCGGAACTCGCCGATGATGCTTTTCACCTTGGCGCTGTTGATGAGTTCCTGACCTTTCAGCACGCCGCCGAGCAGCAGGCCGATGATGACCAGCACGACGGCGATTTCGACCAGGGTGAAGCCTCGTTCGCGATGTGTCATGGATGTCCCGTCCTGTTGCGGCGGCGTGTGGCGCTGCCGTTGGATGCCGATCTATACAGTCCGGGTATGTTAATGCAAATCGGGATATTTCGGCGCTCAGGCGGCCTGCGGCGGGCGATGCCGGGGAGACGGCGGGAGGGTGAAGATGCGTGGCGTGCGCAGGCGGTAGACCGGCACGTAGCCCTTGCCCTTGAGGAGCAGCAGGATCGGCTTGGCGAAAACGAAGGCGCCGCGCAGGCGCTCGAAGCAGTGGCCGTCGCACTGGATGACGCTCGGTTCGCCCTCGGTGCACAGGCGGTAAGCCAGATTGACGGTGTCGCCCCACAGGTCGTAGATGAATTTGCCGCGCCCGACGACGCCGGCCACCACCGGCCCGGCGGCGATGCCGATGCGCACTTCGAGTTCGAGCCCGTCGGTGAAGTCGTGGTTGCGCAGCGTGGCCTGCATGTCGAGGGCCAGCGCCGCCATCGCGGCGTGGGGCTGGGTCGGGTGGGCGTGCAGTCCGCCGGCCACCATGTAGCCGTCGCCGATGGTCTTGATGCGTTCGAGGCCGTGCTGTTCGCACAGTTCGTCGAAGCGGCAGAAGATGCGGTTGAGCATCGCGAACACCGCTTTGGGGGCCATGTCGCTGGCGATGCGGGTGTAGTCGACGATGTCGGCGAACATCACGACGACTTCCGGGTGGCCGTCGGCGATGGTGCCGGCGTTGTCTTTCAGGCGGGCGGCGATCGGCGCGGGCAGGATGTTCAGCAGCAGCCGCTCGGAGCGCTCCTGTTCCTGGCGCAGCTGGCGGTGGGCGTCGGCGAGGCGTTCGCGGGTCTTGCCGCGCTGGCCCATCGCGAAACGCAGCAGGAGGTACAGCACCGACGAGACCAGCACCGCGTGGAGGGTGACGAAGGCGCCGTCGCCGGCGGCGGGCGCAGCGATCCCGCCGGCCGCGCTCAGCACCACGAAGGCCACGAACCACGGCGTCGACGCGGGGATGCCGGCACACAGCAGGGCGCCGGCGGGGGCGAGGCTGGCCCACAGCGGCAGCCCGGCGGCGGCCGGAACCGGGCCGAGCAGCCAGCCGGCGACGGCCGGAAAGGCCAGCATCAGGCCGAGCTGGGTGTTGCCGTACGGAACGACGCGGCCGTGCCGGCGGAAGGCGAGCAGATTGGCCAGCACCAGCGCCGGGATCGCGCCGGCGGCGACGACGACCGGACGCCCGTCGACGGCCAGGCCGACGGCCAGCCACAGCATCGCCGCGCTGGCGAAAAGGACGCTGGTCAGGTTGAGGAGGATCTTCCTGATGCACGTCTCGTCGTCGTCCTGCGGGCGCCAGCCGGTGTCGAGGACGCGGCGCAGCAGACGGCGCAGACGCGATACGGAGGGCCGGACGTCCGGCATGGGGTTTCCC
>SSSX01000199.1 GCA_015657735.1 Zoogloeaceae bacterium | reverse complement strand
GGTGGCGATGATCTCCGGCACCGGCCTGCTGGCCTTCCGCGACCCCTACGGCATCCGTCCGCTGGTGATCGGCCGCAACGACACCGACAAGGGCACCGAATGGCTGGTGGCGTCCGAGAGCGTCGCGCTGGACGTGATGGGCTTCAAGCTGGTGCGCGACGTGGCGCCCGGCGAGGCGATCCTGATCGATACCGAAGGGCGCTTCCACAGCCGCCAGTGCGCTGGCCACACGGTGCACGCGCCGTGCATGTTCGAGTTCGTCTACCTTGCGCGGCCGGATTCGCTGATCGACGGGATTTCGGTGTACGACGCGCGCATCAAGATGGGCGAATTCCTGGCCCGCAAGCTGCGTTCGACGATGCCGCATCTGAAGATCGACGTGGTGATCCCGATTCCGGATTCGAGCCGCCCGTCGGCGATGGAAATGGCTCACCATCTGAACGCGCCCTACCGCGAAGGCTTCGTGAAGAACCGCTACATCGGGCGCACCTTCATCATGCCCGGCCAGGCGATCCGCAAGAAATCCGTGCGCCAGAAGCTCAACACGATCCACCAGGAGTTCAAGGGCAAGGCGGTGTTGCTGGTGGACGATTCCATCGTGCGCGGCACCACCAGCCGCGAGATCGTGCAGATGGCCCGCGATGCCGGCGCGACCAAGGTTTACATGGCGTCCGCGGCGCCGCCGGTGCGTTTCGCCAACGTCTACGGCATCGACATGCCGACCAAGAACGAGCTGATCGCCAGCAATCGCACCGAAGAGGAAATCTGCCGCGAGATCGGTGCCGACGCGCTGATCTACCAGGATCTCGACGACCTCAAGGCGGCCGTCCAGGCGATCAATCCGGCCATCTCGGTGTTCGAGACGTCGTGCTTCGACGGCACCTACGTGACCGGCGACGTGACCGCCGAGTACCTTTCGGGCGTCGAGAGCCAGCGCAACGACGCCGCCAGCAAGCCGGCCCCGGAAGACGGTGGCGGCCAGATGGACCTGAACCTGATCTCCCGGAGCGAAACGTGAGCGAGCAGACGATGAAGGATCTCGATCTCGACACGCTGGCGGTCCGCGCCGGCATCGAGCGCAGCCAGTTCAACGAGCACTCCGAGGCGCTCTACCTCACCTCGAGCTTCATCTTCGGCAGCGCGGCCGAGGCGGCGGCGCGCTTCTCCGGCGAGGAAGAGGGCAACGTCTATGCCCGCTTCACGAACCCCACCGTTACCGCGATGCAGCAGCGCCTCGCCGCGCTCGAGGGCGCCGAGGCGTGCATCGCGACGGCGTCCGGCATGGCGGCGATCATGTCGGCGGTGATGGCGCTGCTGTCGGCCGGAGATCACGTGGTCGTGTCCCGCGGCGTGTTCGGCGCCACGCAGCAGCTGTTTGGCAACATCCTGTCGCGCTTTGGCATCACGTCGACCTTCGTGCCTGCCACCGATCTCGCGGCATATCGCGCGGCGGTGACGCCGACGACCAAGATGTTCTTCATCGAGTCGCCGTCGAACCCGCTCACCGAACTGGTGGATATCGCCGCCGTCGCCGCCATCGCCCACGAGGCGAAGGCGCTGCTGGCGGTCGACAACTGCTTCTGCTCGCCGGCGCTGCAGCAGCCGCTGAAATTCGGCGCCGACCTGGTGATCCACTCGGCAACCAAATATCTCGATGGCCAGGGCCGGGTGCTCGGCGGCGCGGTGTGCGGCAGCAAGGTGCTGGTGGACGAGGTGCTGAAGTTCCTGCGCACCGCCGGGCCGTGTATTTCGCCGTTCAACGCGTGGGTCATCCTGAAGGGCCTCGAGACCCTGAAGATCCGCATGGCGGCCCAGTCGGCAGCGGCGCTCGAACTGGCGAGCTGGCTCGAAGCCCAGCCGCAGGTGGCGCGGGTCTACTATCCGGGCCTGCCGTCCCATGCCCAGTTCGAGCTGGCCAAGCGCCAGCAGTCGAGCGGCGGTGCGATCGTCAGTTTCGAGGTCAAGGGTGGCCGCGCCGAGGCCTGGAAGGTGGTGGATGCAACCCGCGTGGTGTCGATCACCGCCAACCTTGGCGATACCAAGACGACGCTGACTCACCCGGCGTCGACGACCCACGGCCGCATCTCGCCGGAAGCGCGGGAGGCCGCCGGCATTCGCGAAAGCCTGCTGCGGGTGGCGGTCGGGCTGGAGTCGATCGATGACCTGAAGGTCGATCTGGCCCGCGGTTTGGCCGAAATCGGAACCTGATCCGGCGTAGGCCAGACTTGAGGAAGACGGCGCCAGCGATGGCGCCGTTTTTACTTGAGGGGCTGGCGCGACAGGGCGCCGTCGGCCCACACCAGCACTTCGCCGCTGCCGCCGCCGTTTTCTTCACGCCAGTCGGCGAGCACGTGGCGTTCGCAGACATGGCCGTCGACATCCACGCGGTGCTCGGCCGGGCGGTGGGTATGTCCGTGGATCAGGCGCGGGAAGGCGTAGGTGCGGAGCAGGGTGGCGACGGCATCCGCATTCACGTCCATGATCGCCGCGGCTTTGCCGGATTTGGCTTCCTCGCTTTTCATGCGCACGCCGGCAATGATCTCCTTGCGCGCGGCGAGGGGCTGGGCGAGGAACTGGGCCTGCCACGCCGGGTTGCGGACCTGCTGGCGGAAGGCCTGGTAGGCGAGATCGTCGGTGCACAGGCTGTCGCCGTGGCACAGCAGCGCGGCGTGCTCGCCGAGCGCGATCAGCGTCGGTTCGGCCAGGATTTCGAGTCTGGCGCGACGGGCAAAGTCGGTGCCGAGCAGGAAGTCGCGGTTGCCGGGCATGAAGAACACCGTGCAGCCGGTGTCGGCGAGGGCCGCGAGGCGCGCGGCGACGCGGGTGCCCAGCGGATCGTCGAGGTCGTCGTCGCCGGCCCAGTATTCGAACAGGTCGCCGAGGATGTAGAGGCGCGCGGCGGCCCGCGCGGGGCCGTCGAGGTAGCGCTCGAAAACCGCGGAGAGCGCGGGGCGATCGGCACTCAGATGCAGATCGGAGATGAAATGGATTTGCATTCGCCGCTCGCCCCTGCGTGACGATCAGACGACTTCGGCGCGCTGGATGACCACGTCTTCCTTCGGCACATCCTGGTGGAAGCCGCTGGAGCCGGTCTTGACGTTGCGGATCTTGTTCACCACGTCCATGCCTTCGCTGACCTTGCCGAACACGCAGTAGCCCCAGCCCTGGGTGTTGGGGGCGCTGTGGTTCAGGAAGTCGTTGTCTTCAATGTTGATGAAGAACTGGGCGGTGGCGGAGTGGGGGTCCTGGGTGCGGGCCATGGCGATGGTGCCGGCGTCGTTCTTGAGGCCGTTGTCGGCTTCGTTCTTGATCGGCGCGTTGGTGCCCTTTTGCGTCATGCCGGGCTCGAAGCCGCCGCCCTGGATCATGAAGCCGTTGATGACGCGGTGGAAGATGGTGTTGTCGTAGTGGCCAGCCTCGACGTAGGCGAGGAAGTTCTTGACGGTTTCGGGGGCCTTCTCGGCATTCAGTTCGATGACGATGTCGCCGTGGTTGGTGGTGAGTTTGACAGCCATGAGGTGCTCCTGTTGGGCGGTGAGGGGGATGCTTACTTGGCGGATTTTTCGGGCAGCTGGCGGGCCGACTGGATGGTGACCGGCGCGGCCGGCACGTCGCGGTGGCCGCTGCGGCTGGTGGTCTGCTCCTTGCCGATCCGGCGCACCACGTCCATGCCGTCGGTGACCTTGCCGAACACCGCATAGCCCCAGCCGTCGAAGGACGGGTAGTTGAGGTTGCGGTTGTCTTCGAGGTTGATGAAGAACTGGGCGGTGGCGGAGTGCGGGTCTGACGTGCGGGCCATGGCGATGGTGCCGGCGTCGTTCCGGAGGCCGTTCCGGGCTTCGTTGTCGACCGGCGCGCGGGTCGGTTTTTCCTGCATCTGGGCGTTCATGCCGCCGCCCTGGATCATGAAGCCGTCGATGACGCGGTGGAAGATCAGGCCGTCGTAGAAGCCGCCCTTCACGTATTCAAGGAAGTTGGCAACGGTCTTGGGCGCCTTTTCGGGGTACAGCTCGAGCACGATGGTGCCCGCGCTGGTCTTGAGTTCGACCTGCGGATTGGCGGCTGCGGCAATCAGGGCCTGGCCGGCGAGCGCCAGCGCGACAAGGATTCTTTTCATCGGATGTCCTGGTGAGGGGTGGGTGGAGCTCAGGCAAAGCCTTCGTAGACGATCTTCCAGCGTCCGCCTTCCTTGAGCCAGTACTGGCGCTTCTTGAGGACGTTGGAGAGGTTGTTGCTGCGGTAATCCTGTTCGAAGGTGACGACGACCAGATCCTGCTTGCCGGGGTTGCGGAAGACGCTCAGCTTGCCGAGCTCCACCTTCACCCAGCTCTTGCCGGCGGCGACGAGGCGTTTCTGTTCGGCCCATTGCGCATAGCCGCCGTCGTTGTTG
>SSSX01000198.1 GCA_015657735.1 Zoogloeaceae bacterium | reverse complement strand
TGCGCCTCGGCCGCCGCCGACGCCGAGCCGGCGGTCGGATAGCGCACGTGGGCGATGCCCCAGTTGCCGGGCATGTCGCGCATGTTGCGGGTGCGGAACACGTCGCGCACGAGGCCGGAACCCTTGTGCATGTGAAAACGCCCGTCCTGCGCCGTCGCGATGCCGGCGGCGTCCTGCCCGCGGTGCTGCAGCACCTGCAAGCCGTCATACAGAAGCTGATTGACGGGTGTCGTTGCTACTACGCCCAGAATCCCACACATTTCAAACCACCTATCGGTATCGAAGTCTTTTTGCCAACGGCTCGGGGAGCCAGGGTCTGGAAGCGCTCACGGCGGCTTCGAGGGGCGCCGACAGGCTGGCCTCCCGCCACCACGCTTCCTTCGCGAAGCCGCCGATGCCGACAAGCAACGCCAATGCGAATACGATCAGTCCGCCCCTCACGGCGCCGAAGCAGCCACCGAGGAAGCGGTCGGCGAATCCGAGTCCGGCTGCGCGGATGAGTTCACCCAGCGCCCAGCGCGCGATCGCCACCAGAATCAGTACGACAACAAAAATGGACAAAAATGCCACCGGCCCGTGCAGCAACGGCTCGCGGACCCACGCCGCAGCAAACGGCTGGACTTCCGGCATGAAGGTTTTGGCCATCACGAAAGCCAGCACCCAGGCCCCCAGCGCAAGGATCTCGGACAGCAGCCCGCGCCAGAAACCCAGCAGCGCGGACAACCCGACGAGGCCGAGGAGCGTGTAATCGAATCCGCTCAAAGACTCAGGCTTCTCAGGATTTTGCGGCCACTGCGGCCTGCACACCCAGAATCTTCTGGATGCGCACCGCGGCCTTGTCGGCCGCTGCCTTGTTCGGGAAGGGGCCGGCGCGCACGCGCACCTTGTCGCCCACGGTTTCGATGTAGGACGGGTAGCCTTCGGCCTTCAGCTTGGCGCGGAGCACGGCGACGTTGCCCGCCTCCCGGTAGGCGCCGAGCGAGATCACATGCGGCCTGGCAGCGGCGTCTTCCTTGGCCGGCGGCGTTCCACCGGCCAGCAGGGCCTTGGCCCGCTCGGCTTCGGCCTGGGCCTTCTCGCGCTCCTTGAGTTTCGGATCGGGCTTGGGTTCTGGCCTGGGTTCGACTTTCGGCTCGACCTTCTTCGGCTCCGGGCGGGGCTCGGGTTTGGCGAGCTCGGCCTTTGGCGCTTCGGTCTTCTTGAGCGGAGGAATCAGCTCCTCGCCCGGCTTGAACACCGGACTGCCCGGCTCCGGCTCGCCCCGGCGGGCGGCCTTTTCGTCAACGACCGGCGCGGCGGTCTCCTCGACGACCGCACCCGCCACCGGCTGACTCGGCGCCGGGGCCTTGCCGGTGATCACGCGGGACGTGAAATTGCTGCCTTCCTGGCTCGGGATGCGGATCTGCACATCCTGCGACGGCGCACGCGGCTCATGATCCATCACCATCGGCAACACGATGGCGGCGGCCAGCGCGAGTGCGGCGGAACCCACCAGGCGCCGGCGCGCTCGTTTTTTCAGGTCGATCTGGGAATCGTTGTCGGCCATTCTTGCTGCAACACCTATTGCGACGCCTTCCGGGCGGCCATCACGTCGGCCACGGTCAGGAAGGAGCCAAAGACCACGATTCTATCACCCTCGGCCGCCCGGCCGGCTGCGACCTCGTAGGCAGCGGCCGGCGAAGCGTATTCGGCGACATCGCCATTCACGCCGACCTCCCGCAGGATCGCCGCCAGCCCGCCTGCCGACAGGCCGCGCGGCCCCGGCAAGGTGGCGACCAGCCAGTGATCCACGCGGTCGCGCAGCAGGCGCACGGCGCCGGCCACATCCTTGTCGGCCAGCATGCCGACGACCGCCCAGGTTTCGGGGAAGTAACCCATGCTGGCCAGGTTCTCGTTGAGCACGCCGGCCGCCTGCGGGTTGTGGGCGACGTCGAGGACGACGGTCGGCCGCCCCGGCAGAACCTGGAAGCGCCCCGGCAGATCGACCAGCATGAAGCCCTGGCGGATCGCCTGCATCGGCACCGGCAGAATCGGCTTCACCGCCTCGCAGGCGGCCATCACCGCGGCCGCGTTGAGCAGCTGGTTGGTGCCGCGCAGCGCCGGGTAGGCCAGTCCGCCGCGACGGCTGCCACCGGCGGTCCAGAAGGCCCACTGGTGCTGGTCGCCGGCGAATCCGAAGTCGCGACCGCTGATCTGCAACTGCGCGCCGATGGCTTCGGCATGGGCGACGAGGGACGCCGGCGGCAGCGGATCGCCGCAGATCGCCGGCTTGCCGGGCCGGAAGATACCGGCTTTCTCGAAGCCGATGGCCTCGCGCGTGTCGCCGAGATAATCCATGTGATCCATCGCCACGCTGGTGACGATGGCGCAATCGGGCTCGAACACATTGACCGCGTCGAGCCGGCCGCCGAGCCCGACTTCGAGGATGATCGCGTCCAGCCCGGCGTGGCAGAAGGCCACCCAGGCCGCCAGCGTGCCGTGCTCGAAGTAAGTGAGGGAAATCTCGCCGCGGGCGCGTTCGACCTCGGCAAAGGCATCGACGAGCACCGCGTCGCCGGCTTCGCGGCCATCGATGCGCACGCGTTCGTTGTAGCGCAGCAGGTGGGGCGAGGTGTACAGCCCGACGCGCTTGCCGGCCGCCAGCAGCACGGCTTCGAGCAGTGCGCAGGTCGAGCCCTTGCCGTTGGTGCCGCCAACGATGAACAGCGGACAGGTTTGCGGACGATTGAGCGCGTCGCGGACGGCGCGCACCCGGTCGAGGCCGAGTTGTATCGACTGGCCATGGCGTGCTTCGAGCAGGCCGAGCCAGCCGTCTAACGTTTCAGGCAACTGCATTTCAGGAAGCGGAGCGGACGGACGCCTGCCGGGTCAGGAGGGTCAGGAGTTCGGCGAGCCGGTCGCGCAGTTCGCGCCGGTCGATGATCAGGTCGATGGCGCCCTTTTCGAGCAGGAACTCGGAGCGCTGGAAGCCCGGCGGCAGGGTTTCGCGCACCGTCTGCTCGATGACCCGCGGGCCGGCAAAGCCGATCAGCGCGCCGGGCTCGCCGATCACCAGATCGCCCATGAAGGCGAAGCTGGCCGACACGCCGCCCATCGTCGGATCGGTCAGGAGCGTGATGAAGGGCAGCTTGCGCTCGGCCAGAAGCGTGATGCCGGCGGTGGTCTTGGCCATCTGCATCAGCGAGAACAGGCCTTCCTGCATCCGCGCACCGCCGGATGCCGTCACGCAGACGAAGGGCAGACGCTGCTCGACCGCCGCCCGGACGCCGCGCATGAAGCGTTCGCCGACCACCGAACCCATCGAGCCGCCGAGGAATTCGAACTCGAAGCAGGCGATGACCACCGGCACGGTCTTGATCGCGCCCTGGACGACGACCATCGCGTCGGCCTCGCCGGTGTCTTCGTTGGCCGCGGCGAGACGGTCGGGGTAGCGCTTGGAATCCTTGAACTTCAGCGGATCGACCGGCACCACTTCGGCACCGATCTCGAACTGCCCTTCCGGATCGAGCAGGAACTCGATGCGCTGCCGCGCCCCAACCCGCTGGTGATGG
>SSSX01000197.1 GCA_015657735.1 Zoogloeaceae bacterium | reverse complement strand
CGCCCGCCGCGTCGTCCTGCAGCTGCAGGCAGGCGAACTTGAGCATTTGCGGCCGAAAGCCCGAAATCATGTCGACCGCAGTGCTCAAACGCGCTCTCCCACGATCACCCCGCTGTGCCGCAAGGCCTCCAGATTGTGCCGTCCGAACTCGACGAACGCCGGGTCCGCCGGCCGGCCCAGCTCGCCGGCCAGCCGCTCGATGGCCGCGCGGCCGCTCGTCGCGCCATCGAGCAGCGCCAGCAGCCGCGCCGTCGCCGGGCTCAGCTCGATGAAGCATACGGCATCCTGCCGGTCGCGATACACCCGCAGATGCACCGGCGCCGTGCGGCGCGGGCGGAAGGCCGGGCCGATGCGATGCACCGGCCACTCGAAGGCCAGCGCCAGCGCCGCCGGATTGACCAGCGGTACCCCATCGACCAGATCGCCGGCCGGATCGGCAGCGGGCGCGCCGACGTCCATCAGCTCGACCGCCAGCTCGGCCCATTCGTAGCGCGCCAGCTCGGCGAACCAGCGCGGCAGGCGGGCCGGCCGGGCGTCATCCAGCCAGGCCACGAAATCCCGCGGAATCTCGCGGAACCACGAGGTGCGGGATGGCCATTCGCGGAAGAAGCGGCGGCACAGCCGGGCCCAGCGCAACTCGCCGAGACAGGCCCGGCAAACCGGAAAGCAGGGGTCGAGGAAACCGCGCAGGTTGTTGAACAGCAGTTCCTCGTACACCGCCATGCGGCGCGCCGGCACCCCGGCCGGCCGCGGCGCCCCGGCGCCGGCACGGATGCGGCGACCGAAGGCGGCCTGGAAGTCGCGCAGCGCGGTCATGCCGCCACCTCGGCGCCAACCCGCGCCTGCAGGCCGGCGATCTGCGCGACCTCGGCGCCGAGCACCGCCAGCGGCGGAAAATCGAAATCCCGCTCGAGGCAGGTCGGCAGCGGCCCGACCCGCCGGTAGGCCGCCGCCAGCAGTTGCCAGACTTCGTCGATGACCCCGGCACCGTGGGTGTCGATCAGTAGCCCGTCCGGCTCGCGGTGATGGCCGGCGACATGGAGATAGCAGGTGCGCTCGAGCGGCAGGTCGTGCAGGAAGCGCAGCGGGTCGAAGCCGAAGTTGCGCGCATTGACGACGATGTTGTTCACATCGAGGTGGAACAGGCAGTCGGCCTCCTCGACGACCGCCCGGATGAACGCTGCCTCGCTCATCTCGGCGCCCGGCGGCGCCACGTAGTACGACGCGTTCTCGATGCCGATGCGCATGCCGAGCACGTCCTGGGCCTGGCGGATGCGCGCCGCCGTCCACCGCACCGCCTCGCCGGTGCACGGCAGGGGCAGCAGGTCGTAGAGTTGGCCGTCGGCATCGCTGCTCCACGCCAGATGCTCGGTGTAGAGCCCGATGCCGTGGACCGCCATGAAGCGGCGGATCGCCTGCAGCAGACCCACGTCGAGCGGCAGGCAGCCGCCGGGCGACAGCGACAGACCGTGACAGACAAACGGGTAGCGCTCGGTGAAGGCGCGCAGCTGGCGCGCCGCGCGACCGCCGACGCCGGCCCAGTTCTCGGGCGCCAGCTCGAAGAACTCCACCGTTGCCGGCACGCCGGCCTGCAACTCGGGCAGCAGTTCGCGGCGAAATCCGAGCCCGGCGCCGCGCGGCAGCCTGCTTTCCATGAGGTCTCCTTCGCCGGGCCGGCGGCCGCAGCGCCCGCCGGCCCGGCCTGGTGCTTATTTCTGCTTGCGCGCGGCGCAGCTCGCGTCGGCCTTCTTCTTGCCGGCGCAGCTGGCATCGGCTTTCTTCTTGCCCGCACAGCTGCCGTCGGCCTTCTTCTTGCCAGCGCAGGACGCATCGGCCGCCTTGCCGTCCATCGCAGCCTTGCCGTCCATCGCCTTGTCGCCCTGCTCCATCGTCTTCATGTCGGCCTGGGCGAGCTGGTAGCCGCCGGACAGCGGCGTGGCGGCGAAGGGGTTGTCGGCGGCGTGGGCCAGGTTGCCGAGCGCAACGGAGGAAGCCAGGGCGGCCGTGATCGCGAGCGATTTTTTCATGATGTTTCTCCTGTCGGGTGAGGATTCAGCCCCGCCGCGGATGGCGGGTGCTGGCCAATAGTCGGGCAGGTCGGCCACATTCTTACGGCGCCGACGGAATATTTTTACATCCCCGCCGGGTGCGTGCCACATCGTCCGCGGCGGTGGCCGCATCGATGCTCACGAAATGTTCAGCGCAGCGCCGGCTCGCGGCGGGTCAGCGCCAGCCCGAGCAGCGCCAGCGCGGCAAAGCCGGCACCGGCAAGGAAGGTCGCCCGCGAGCCGAAGGCGTCCCACAGGCCGCCGGCCAGCACGCTGGCAACGAGCAGCGCGACGCCGCCGACCAGATTGAAGATGCCGAAGGCCGTGCCCCGCAGCCCGGCGGGCGCCACGTCGGCCACCACCGCCGCCAGCAGCCCCTGCGTCATGCCCATGTGCAGCCCCCACAGCGCAACGCCGAGCGCCAGCCCGGCCACGCCGCCGACCAGCCCCAGCGCCACATCGGCCGCCACCAGCAGCGCAAAGCCGAGGGCCAGCAGCGTGCCGCGGTGGAGACGGTCGGCCAGCACGCCGGCCGGGTAGGACGACAGCGAATAGACCACGTTCATCAGCACCAGCACCGCCGGAATCCACATCAGCGCGACGCCCAGCTCCTGCGCCCGCAGCACCAGAAAGGCCTCGCTGAAACGCGCCACCGTGAACACCGCCGAGATGCCGACGACCCACCAGTAAGCCGCCGGCAGCCGCGCCAGTTCGGCCCTCGACCACGGCGCACGGGGACGTTCCGGCACCGCGTGGGGCACATCGTGCACGGCCATGCTGATCAGCGCGAAGGCGCCGAACGCCGGCACCACCGCCACCCAGAACACCAGCCGGACGTCGCCGCCCGACCACGCCATCAGGCCGATGGCGAGCAGCGGTCCGATGAAGGCGCCCGCGGTGTCGAGCGACTGGCGCAGGCCGAAGGCCGCGCCGCGCAGCCCCGGGGGCGCCAGGTCGGCGATCAGCGCATCCCGCGGGGCACCGCGGATGCCCTTGCCGATGCGATCGACGAAACGCGCCGCGACCACCCAGCCCAGCGTTGCGGCGAGCGGAAAGACCGGCTTGGTCAGCGCCGCCAGGCCGTAGCCGCAGGCCGCCAGCAGCTTGCGCCGGCCCAGCCAGTCGGACAGCGCGCCGGAGAACACCTTGGTGATCGCCGCCGTCGCCTCGGCGACCCCCTCGATGAAACCCACCGCCAGCGTCGACGCCCCCAGCGCGCCGACCAGATAAACCGGCAGCAGCGCGTGGATCATCTCCGACGAGATGTCCATCAGCATCGACACCAGCCCCAGCGCCCAGATGCCCACCGGCAGCCGCACCCGCCCGTCCGCCGGCTTCATGCCGCAAATCCCCGCATCACGACCTCTCTTCCACAGTCCGGCGAGCGCGCCGCCATCGCATTGCAAACCGGCCCCGCAGAGCGCCGGCTTGGCCTAGAATCCGGTGCCCGCCCAGGGCGCCAGAATGACACGTCAGGAGGAGACAGAACATGACCGACAAACAGGGTTTGCAGTGGACCGACGCCTTTCTGCTCGGCTACGAGGCGATGGACGACACGCACCGCGAGTTCGTCGCCATCGTCGACCGCCTGCTGACCTGCGCCGACGCCGATCTGGCCCAGGCGATGCGCGACTTCATCGTCCATGCCGAAGCCCATTTCGGGCAGGAAAAGGAATGGATGGAGCAGACCGATTTTCCGCCGCGCGATTGTCACATCGACGATCACAACGCGGTGATGGATTCGGCGCGGCAGGTCGAGGATCTGGTGCGTGCCGGCGAGGTGGACATCGGCCGCGAGTTCGCCGCCGAACTGGCCCGCTGGTTCCCGAGCCACGCCGATTATCTGGATTCGGCGCTGGCCCAGTGGCTGGCCAAGAAAAAGCTCGGCGGCGTGCCGGTGGTCCTGCGCCGCAACCTCAACTTCGAGCGCTGACACCCGGCGGCAGCGCGCTCACAGCGCAATGTCGAGACTGGCCGCGGCCTCCTGCAGGCAGGCCAGCGCAGTAACGAAATCGAAGCCCCGCACCGCATCCGCGATCACCGGAAAACGGTGACCGAGGCCCGAGCGCAGCAAGGCCTCGTGGGTTTCCAGCGTGTGGCCGCTGGCGAAATCGTCGTCGGCCAGCTCGCTCGCCAGACGGGCGCACACCATCTGCAACTCGCGCGGGTCGACCTCGACCGCCGCCGCGCGCGGCGGGCCGCCCGGCAGGCGCCGGCGCACCGCACCGATCAGCGCGTTGAGCCGGCGGGCGATGTCGGCCTGCAAGGGCACCAGCACCACGGCCCCGGCGCGGCGGCGGATGGCCTTTTCGAACTGCTCGGCGAGTTCGCCCAGCTCGTGGGCGCCGATCTGCATCGACACGCCTTTCAGCGTATGGGCCAGCCGTTCGGCGGAGGTCCAGTCGGCCTCGGCGATCGCGGTCGCCACGTAGGCCGGGAAATCCCGCTGGCCGGCGACGAACTTGCCGAGCAGGGCCAGATACAGCGCATCCCGCCCGAGCGCATTGCGCACCCCGGCAGCCACGTCGAGCCCGGCGATGCCAGCCATCACGGCGGCCTCCGGGCCCTCCGGCAGGTCTGGCGTCGCCGGCGCCCCGGCCACGCCGGCAGCGCTACCGATGCCCGGGCGCGGCTTCACCCAGCGTAGCAGCGTGGCCCACAGCGCCGCCGGGTCGATCGGCTTGGCGAGGTGATCCTGCATGCCGGCCGCCAGGCAGCGCTCGCGGTCGCCGCTCATCGCATTGGCGGTCATCGCGACGATCGGCAGCCACGCAAAGCGGACGTCCTTGCGAATCTCGCGGGTCGCCGTCAGGCCGTCCATGACCGGCATCTGCATGTCCATCAGCACCAGGTCGTACTGCCCCCGGCCGATCTTGTCGACAGCCCGCGCGCCGTTGTCGGCCACATCCACGCTGAAGCCGGCCTGGGCCAGCATCTCGGTGGCCACCTGCTGGTTGAGGTCGTTGTCCTCGACGAGCAGGATGCGCGCCCCGGCGATCGTCGCCAGATCGGCGGCGGGCGGCGGCGCCACCTCGATCACGGTGCGCTCGCCGCGCCCGCCGCCGCTGTCGCCGAGCAGGCGCAACACGGTGTCGAACAGCAGCGATGCGCTGACCGGCTTGACCAGCACGTCCTGGATGCCGACCCGCTCGGCGGAGTGGATCAGCTCGTCGCGCCCGTAGGCGGTGACCATCACCCGATGCGGCGGGCGCGCCAGACCGACATCGAGGATGTCGCTGGCGGTCGAGATGCCGTCCCGCACCGGCATCTGCCAGTCCAGGAAAACCACCGCAAACGGCTCGCCGGCGGCGTCGGCGCGGACCAGTTCATCGACCGCCGCGGCGCCGGACTCCACCGCGGTGACCGCGAAGCTCATCCGCCGCAGCATCTCGCCGAGCACCTCGCGGGCATGCGCGTTGTCGTCCACCACCAGCATGCGGCGGCCGAGCAGATCGTCGGCGGGCACGAAGCGGCGCGGCTGCACTTCACCGCGACCGAGGCGGGCGGTGAACCAGAACGTCGAGCCGGCGCCTTCGACGCTGTCGACGCCGACTTCGCCACCCATCAGCTCGGCCAGACGCTTGCTGATCACCAGGCCGAGGCCGGTGCCGCCGTACTTGCGGGTGGTCGACCCGTCGGCCTGTTCGAAACTGCGGAACAGGCGGCTGCGCTGCTCGTCGCTGATGCCGATGCCGGTGTCGCTGACCGCGAAGCGCAGCACCACCTCGTCGGCGTGCGCGGCCTCCACGCCGACGCAGATCGTCACTTCGCCGCGCTCGGTGAACTTGACGGCGTTGTTGGCGAAGTTGATCAGGATCTGGCCCAGCCGCAGCGGATCGCCGACCAGATCGTCGGGCACCGTGTCGGCCACGTCGACGATCAGCTCCAGGCCCTTGGTGGCGGTCTTCTCGGCGATCAGGCCGGTGACGTTGTCGAGCACCCGGTCGAGGGTGAAGCCGATGTGCTCGACGACCATCTTGCCGGCCTCGATCTTCGAGATGTCGAGGATGTCGTTGATGATGCCGAGCAGATGCTGGCTGGCGCCCTGGATCTTTTCGAGGTAATCCCGCTG
>SSSX01000196.1 GCA_015657735.1 Zoogloeaceae bacterium | reverse complement strand
GCGCACCTCGGCATCGGCATAGCCTTCCTGGCGCAGCGCGTCGGCCAGCTCGGCGAAGCGTTCGGGGATCGGGGCGTCGAGGTCGGCTTCGAGGTCGACCAGCTGGGGAATCATCACCATCACGCTGTGGCCGTTGCCGAGCTCCTCGACGTAGCCGGGGCCGCCGACGAAGTCGAGCATCTCGACCGTCTGCTGATCGACCGACGACAGGAAGGATTTGTGCACCAGCGGGAAGTGGTAGGCGTCGGTGGTGTTCTCGAGCTGGATCTTCCAGTTGCCGGGGAAGCGGAAGCGGTGCTCGCCGGCCACCTTGATCGGGAAGCCACCGCCCTGTTTCATGAACAGGTCCATCCACTTCTTGGCCGGGCCGAGGTAGTCGACGAGCGGCTCGATGTCGTCCTTGAAGGTGGCGAAGAGCATGCCGGCGTATTCTTCGACGCGCAGGCCGACGAGGCCCAGTTCGCCCTTCTCGAGCTGGTCGGCGTAGCTCTCGGGATGCGGCACGCCGCGCAGGGCGCCGTCGAGCGAGTAGCTCCAGCCGTGGTAGGGGCACACGAAGCTGTTGGTCTTGCCCTTCTTGCCTTCGCACACGGTGGCGGCGCGGTGGCGGCAGCGGTTGAGCAGCACGTGCACCTTCTGCTTGCGGTCGCGCACCACGATCACCGGCTGGCGGCCGATGTAGGTGTTCTTGTAGCTGCCGGCCTCGGGCACTTCGCTGGCGTGGGCGACCCACACCCAGGTGCTGGCGAAGATCTTGTCCATCTCTTCTTCGAAGATCGCCGGGTCGGTGTAGAGGGAGGTGTGAACCCGGTCGGCCTGGACCCGGTCGGCGAGGGTGAGCGTCTGCTCGGTCTTGCTCGTCATGGTGAATTCCTTTGGCTTGGTCTGTGTTGGGTTGGGTTTCAGCGCGGCACCGGCAGCGGTTCGGCCTTGTTCCAGGCATCCACCGGTCGGCTGAAGAGGTTTTCGGTACGGAAGCGGGCCATGCGCCAGACGCCCTTGCTGCGGCTGAAGTCGACGCTGAGCCGGGCTGCGTTGAGGTGCGAGGCGCCGCTGGCGAAGGTCGAGGTCTGCAGCATCACCCAGCTGGCGCGGGCGCTGCCGTCGGGCGCCACGCTGATCAGCTCGGAGGTGAGGAAGTGCACGTTGAGCGCGAAGTGGGCCGGCTCGGTGATGTACCTGGCGAACATCGCGCGGATCGCCGCGCGGCCTTCGATGCGGCCGAAGGTGTCGCGGTACTTGTCGCCGACGCCTTCCCAGATCGCGTCCTTGGTGAACAGCCCGGCCAGCTCGTCGAGTGGGCTGGCGGCGTCGAGCGCGTCGCACAGCACCATGTAGCGGTTCATGCAGGCGCGGATCGCGTGCTCGGCCTCGAAGCGGGCGAGACGGGTTTCCAGCCGGCGGAGCGTCTTCCTGTCGGACATGGCTCGTGCCGCGCTCAGTCCGGAATCACCAGCTCGCGGCCGATGCGGGCCTCGACGCGGATGTATTTCCACAGCTTGAAGCTGCCGTCGCCCACCGGGGTGACGCGGAACAGGTTGCAGGCCTCGGTCACGGTGTCGTAGTCGGGCACGTCGGCGAGCACGTAGGTGGTCCACGGGAAGGCCAGCGAGGGGCCGACCATGATCCGGTCGTCGTCCATGTTGCCGAGCACGCGCACGCCGGGCAGGCGGGCGATGCCCTGCATCATCGAGACGAAGGCGGCCCAGACGTCCTTCATCTCGTCGGCGGTGCCGTCCATGAAGTTCTGGTTCACGCCCATGCAGAACAGGACGCGCAGGGGTTTGTTGTCGCTCATATCAACTCCGTCGGGGGTCACAGGTAGCCGGGCAGCGGCGGCAGGCCGAACAGCATGGCGCCGGCGTTCTGGTAGGTGATGTCGCCCATGAAGGCGTGCTGGGTGATCATCTGGGCGTCGCGGACCTGGGCGGCCAGCGGGCTGGATTCATAGACGCCGGTCATGCCGGTGAGCATCTGGGCGCGACGGGCGACGTCGGCGCCGACGCGGCTGGCGTGGGTCGATGACAGGCGCAGCATGCTGATCAGCTGTGCGTCGGGCGTGCCGCCGGCCAGCAGCACTTGCCACACATCGTCGATGGCGGCGTAGAACCAGCTGCGCGCGGCGCGCAGTTCGGCCTCGATCTTGGCCACTTCGAGCTGCACGTAGACGCGGTCGCCCAGATTGGGCGCGCCGGTCACCGAGACGCGGCCGGAGGCCATCGTCAGTACCTCGTCGATCGCCGCGCGGGCCACGCCGAGGCCGACCACGGTCAGCACCTGGGTGGCGAAGGCCAGCGTCGGGTAGCGGTACAGCGGCGTATCCAGCGACGACGCGCCGCCGCGCACGAAAGTCCATTCCTCGGGCACCACCACGTCGTCGACGACCAGGTCGTTGCTGCCGGTGGCGAGCAGGCCCATGACGTCCCAGTTCGGCTCGATACGCGCTTTGGCGCGGGGCATCACGGCCATCCGCGGCAGACCGACGGAGTCGCCGTTCTTCGGCAGGATGCCGACGCCGAGCACCTCGGCGCCCATGCAGCCGCTGGCGAAGCTCCAGCGCCCCTTGACCTTGAGGCCGCCGTCGACCTGCTGGGCCGGCTGCGGCGGGAAGATGCCGCCGGCGAAGACCACGTCGGGGCCGTCGGCGTAGAGCTTGGCGAGGGTGTCGGCCGGCAGCGCGGCGAGATAGACGCCGCCGATGCCGAAACTGGCGACCCAGCCGGCCGAGCCGTCGGCCTGCGAGATGGTTTCGACGAGCCGGCAGAATTCGGCCGGCGATTTCTCGTCGCCGCCGAAGCGCTTGGCCACCAGCGCGCGATACACGCCGACCGCCTTGAAGCGCTCGATGATGTCCGGCGAGATGAATTTCTGCGCCTCGAATTCCTTGCGGCGCTTGCGGATGTCCCGCAGCAGCCCGTCCATGGCGGTGGCGTCGGGCGCCGTTGCTTCCTGCACGTTTGCCAACATGGGTGTCTCCAGTTCTGGTCAGTCTTGTTTGAGTTGAAGGGCGAGCTGCCGCGCCACCGCGCAGAGCAGTTCGTCGTCGTTTCGGGCCGCCACCAGTTGCAGGCTGACGGGGTGGCCGCCGCGGGCCGGCAGCGGGATGGCGATGGCCGGATGGCCGGAAAGGTTGAAGGGGCGCACCAGCGAGGTCATGCCGACGAGCTTGCTGGTGTCGGCGGCGGATTCGAGGCGCGGCGGGGCGTCGGCCATGGTCGGCAGGGCCAGGACCGGGAAGTCGCGCAGCGCGGCGTCGACGCCGGCCGTGAAGGCGGCGCGCACCGCTTCGGCGGCCGCCACGTCGGCAGGGCTGGTGTCGGCGGCGGCGCGCAGGCGGCGGGCGACGTCGTCGCCGACCAGTCCGCCGGCCACCAGATGGCCGCAGGCGGCCCAGGTTTCGGCGTTGATGACGGCCAGTCCCGCGTCGTAGGCCGCCGCGAAGCCGGGCAGTTCGACCCGTCCGGTGGGGAAGCCGCTGCTCGCCACCGCGGCGTCGACCGCTGCGCGGATCGGCGCGCTGGCCGCCACGTCCACCAGGCCGATGCGCACGCCGGCGGTGTCGGGCAGGGAGCCGAAGTGCGGGTCGATGGCCGCCATGCAGGCGATCAGCGCGTCCATGTCGCGGGCGAAGGGGCCGACGCAGTCGAGCGAGGTGACGGCCGGCATCACGCCGCGCCGGCTGACCCGCCCGAAGCTGGGCTTGAAGCCGAACACGCCGCAGCACGCCGCCGGAATGCGGATCGAGCCGCCGGTGTCGGTGCCGAGCGCCACGTCCACCTCGCCGGAGGCCACCGCGACGGCCGAGCCGCTCGACGAGCCGCCGGGCACGTAGGCCGGGAAGTGCGGGTTGAGCGGCGTGCCGGTCCAGTGGTTGAGGCCGGTGGTGCCGAAGGCCAGCTCGTGCATGTTGGTCTTGCCGACGACGTGGTAGCCGGCCGCCAGCAGATTGGCGACCACCTCGGCGTGGGCGTCGGCCGGCGCGGCCTGTTCGAGCGCCCGGCTGCCGGCCCGGGTGGGGCTGCCGGCCACGTCGATGCTGTCCTTGATGCCAACCCGCGGGCCGTTGCCCCCCAGGTCAAGCCGTTCGACAAACACGCTCATCAAATCCGTCCTTGCAAGATTTCCGCTGTTTTCGGTGGTGCTGCGCCGCATCGTCCGCAATCGGACGCCACAGGCAGGAGATGGCTGAAGCTTAGGTTTTAATAGTTGAAAAGTCAACTGATTAATCATGCGAAAAATAGAATTAATCAGTGGC